>JACQXX010000148.1 GCA_016208495.1 Acidobacteriota bacterium
CTCATCCGCGACTGCCCTCGCTTGAGTTCTCCTCAGTCTATTTGTCAAAGATCGATGGTCAACTTCTCTTCCAACCCCACCAACTTCTCAATAAACCCGGTTGGATTTTTACAGATTGAGTTCTGCGACACGCTCTAGTTACAGGTGGCGACTTTAGGAAATCTGAATCTTGGGTGCTTCAAAAATCTCCACCACGATTAAGTGTGGTGCTACCGTGCTCTAAATTTTAAGGTAAAATTAAGGATTGAAAGGATCTGTTTAATCAGCAATCTACAATAAGTGGTCTGAGCAATCGGGACCTGAGCATTTGAGTTTAAAAACAAGTGCTTCTTTCATCCTTTATTCGCGCCATTAACCAAAGAAAGTTATCAAGTTCAAATATGTGTAGCAAAATGAATATCTTAGGCTTTACCTTATTGTTTCTGCTGTTGACAGTTTCTTACCAAGCAACATCCCCGAAAGAGCCTGTGTCTCGACAAATTGCTGCAACTAAAATAGTTAATGATGGTGGTTGGGACATCCCATTTATCAACCAAAGTTCAAAGCTAAACCAGATTAAAATTGAAGAAAAACCTTATCCGGGCCTCCCGCCCTTTTCAGTTAAAATAACCACTTACCAACCCCAAAAACCTAAAAAGAAAGACTTAAACCTACAAAAGTTGCCATTTTTTACCATTAATGGAGACAAATTACATGTCCATCAAGCACATCTTTTGATCACTGAAATTGTTCAATACTCAGTTGAAAACAAGATTTTTAGATATCAGGTTACAGGTTATAGCGTAGTTGACACGCCTCAAGGCGTAGATTTAGGCGCACAATATTTTCTCTATTTCTTTGATATGGACGGGGACGGTAAGTTTGAAACACTAGATTATGAACCCGGTCTCCCACCAAAACGAATCCCCAAATGGGTAATTCCGAACAAATAAAAACCGAAAAGGACTAGGCCGCTAAGATTAGGTAATCTGACGACGCGGAAAACCGGATGGTGGAAGCGGTGGTCAACGCAGTCACAACCAGTTACCGCTATGACGGAGAAGGTCGCCGCCTCAAGAAAACGGTCGGCACGGCGGTCACCCGGTTTGTCTACGGAATGGGTGGAGAGTTGGTCGCCGAACACGAAGGCGTGACGGCTTCGCCTTCAACCCCAACCAAAGAATATGTGTACGGGCCTACGGGGATGCTGGCGGAAGTCACCGGAAGTGCGGTCAACTTCCTGACGCCGGATCATCTTGGGTCGCCGAGGGTACTCACCAGCCAGAATGGCATCGTCGTCAACCGAAGGGACTTCTTCCCCTTTGGAGAAGACATCGCGGTTGGGGTGGGTGGACGAACGGCGGGGATGGGCTACGGGACAGACTCGTTGCGGCAGCGGTTCACTGGCTATGAGCGGGATGAGGAAACGGGGTTGGACTTCGCCCAGGCCAGGTACTATGCCAACACGTTGGGGCGGTTTCAGAGTGCGGATCCGCTTTACTTTCAAGGAATGATGGTAATTGACCCACAACAATTCAACGGCTATGTATATACGCGGAATAACCCACTGAAATGGATAGATCCAACTGGAGAGCGCCTTTTTTTAGGTGGGAATATCAACTGGCTGGTGTCAAATGTTCTTTATGAACTGGCTGGTGGGCAAGGACAATTTCAAACTTACTTCCAGGTTCAAGATGGGCAAGTAATTCTCCGTGAAGGAGCTGACTTGTCACAAGCAAACTCTGGAGTTCAATTACTTGTGGAATTGGTTCAGTCAAATGAAAACTACCTTTTCTTTGCTGACTCAAATGGTGCTGCTGCTGCTGATTTATTTCAAGGCTCAAGAGACAATAAAGGGCGCCTGACACAGATGGGTAAATCTTTAGCTATCAGGTTTAACGGAAGTACCTCACAAACCGGTGGTGTTGGTTATTTGCTTGGCACAAGGGGAAGACCTAATCAATTACAACCAGCAAATCTTTCAAATGGTGATTCTGTTTTTTCTGTTATCGCTTACAACACAAACTTGGTGCAAACTCAGGTAGGAATTAATGTAAGCAGTATTTTCCCTGGTGCCGCATCCTCTCCTGAAGTCAACGGACAAATAGAAGGAATGGGGCATATTATTCGACCTGTTAGCTTTTTTATCCATGAAGCGAGTGAAAACCGGAAATTCGAAGAAATTGGGCCAAAATATGAAACAGCACACCATCATGCTATCCGACGTGAAGGTATCATCAGGCAAGAGCTTCGAATTGGTGGTGGGTTTGCAGGGGCGATAATACAGTCTGTAGTTAAAAAACCATAGTTCGGAGGTTGGAAAAACAGGATATGAAACAGTTTGTTGCTATCTGGCTAGGTCTTTGGTTTTTCTCCCAGGCTACAGGGCATCAATGTCGCTGCAAACCACCTGAACCAAATAAAACAACACACCCAGGTGGAAATGAGATAATTACTGTCATGGAGCAAGTTCCATATAAATGCATTGAAGGTCGGGTGCAAAATATTGGTGGTCAAGCATTAAAAGATGTTTTGGTTGAGGTTCTTGACAGACCAGAATGGATCACCAAAGGGCTGGTTGCATCACCAGTTGGCCAAAAGAGAATTAAAGCCTGCAAAACAGATGCGTTGGGAAGATTTTGCTTCCACAATATTCCAGCAGGTAAATATGAAATATGTGCCAGCAAAGACTCTGAGTGGAATCCATCTCATGTTTATGTAGTTGTCCAACCTCACAACCGAAAAGCAACAAAGAAAAAATTGGTTATTCACCTCACACCAGGAAGCTAAATTTTTAGGGTGAAATGCCTTGATGTTTTGCTTGACTAGGTTCTGCTCAGGAATTCTCTGTTTTCCGAACAAAGAATTGCTGGTTAAGACCAAGATCAAGAATTATCTTCTTGCAATTCACTGATCCTTAGTGAGCTATGATCCGGCTGGAAACGTGATCATTGATAATGGAAAGAGCTTCAAGTACGACGCGGAAAACCGGATGGTGGAAGCGGTGGTCAACGGCGTCACGACCAGCTACCGCTACGATGGAGAAGGCCGAAGAATCAAGAAAACGGTCAGCACGGCGGTCACCAGATTTGTCTACGGAATGGGTGGAGAGTTGGTCGCCGAACACGAAGGCGCGACGGCTTCGCCTTCAACCCCAACCAAGGAATATGTGTACGGGCCGACGGGGATGCTCGCGGAAGTCAGCGGAAGTGCGATCAATTTCCTGACGCCGGACCACCTTGGGTCGCCACGGGTACTCACCAGCCAAAATGGCATCGTGGTCAACCGACGGGATTTCTTCCCAAGACATCGCGGTTGGGGTCGGCGGACACCAGGGGAGCGATGAAGTAGTCAACAGGTGATGATTCTTTTCAGCCAAATCCCAAAATCAATGCACAGGGACGACGATCAGGTCGTCCTTTTTCATTTTCGGCTCTTCCCTGCTGTAACCAACTGAATCCAGTTGACGTTAGAAAGAAGGCACAGCTAAGCTTGGAAGTTCAATTCCAATCACCCAAATAACCAATTTTTCCGGGAGATACTATGGCACTGACACGCTTGTCTCAGTCACTAACCGCTGTCCCACGACTGCATCATTATCACTTTTGCTTTGCACTTATCCTGAGCCTGGGAGTGCTGTTTTCAAGTGCCTGCAGCACGGGCGCCAGCAGCACCAGGGAGACAGGTCCTCCGCGCGTTGAACTCAATGAGCAACTCAAAACCAAACTTGGCCCGGATGACGGGTATGCGCTGGCCCTCATGTATGGGGCTGACCTGGGCGGGAATCTGGATGATTGCGGATGTAAAGCCCACCCGATGGGTGGTCTGGCCTGGCGCATGGGATACAAGGAAGGCTTTCGGGCAATGACTCCGGAAGTACCCGCGCTCCAACTTGATGCCGGACATATGTTTGCCGACGCCGGCGGCAGTGATTCGGGCTTATTCCTCGACAGCATCGAACGCAATAAGTGGGTCTTAAAAGGGTATGGCCAGGCAGGGTTTGCCGCCGCCAACATTAGTGCTCGTGATGCTGGATACCTTCCCGACATCTTCAAGAAAACCGGCTTTGACGAACGGGTCAAAGAACTTCCATTTATCCAAAAACTGGTTTCAGCCAATGTCAAAACCAGTGGCGGAGACCTTGGGCAACCCAAAGAATATTTGATTGAAGAAATTGACTCGAAACGGGCCGGGAAAACAGTTCGGGTGGGTATTACCGGCGTCACGACCGGCAACGCCCCTACCTGGGCCGGATGCGTGATTGAATCTCCGACCGAAGCTCTTAAACGGGTGGTCGGCGAATTGCGTGGTAAATCCGATCTGGTGGTGGTCCTGGCCTACGCGCAACCCCAGGACGTTGAAAAGCTGGCGACGGATGTGCCAGGAATTGACATTCTGATTGGCGCTCAAAGTGGAATGGGCGGCAAAGAAGTGAAGAAAATCGGCCAAACCACAGTGGTCTATACCTTTACCCAAACCAAGGAACTGGGCGACCTGCGGGTGTATTTCTCACCTGACGGGAAAGTCAAAGACCTTAAAAACAAGTTTGTGATCTTAGATAAAGAAATTCCGAAAGACCCAATGGCGACTACGATTGTGGCTGATGCCAAAACCGCCATTGAAACGGCTCAGCGAGCGCAAATGGGGACGCAAGGATCGCTTCCTGTCGGTCCAGGGCTTTCAACGCCGCAACCGGCAACTCAACCAGCAACTCCGGCCACGCCACTGGTAGCACCGCCTGCCAATGATCTTCCAGCAAAGAAATAAACCAATTTGCGCATGAATTCATCAGGGAAATCACTGCACATCGCCTGGGGGCTCGCCATCGTGTTGGGCTGCATTCTACTTGTGGCGGGCCTCCTCAAAATCTACGAACCGCTCCAATTCGTCAAACATATCGCGGACTACAAAATCCTGCCCTGGCCAACGTCCCACCTGCTGGTGGCCTGGACGATGCTCATCGTCGAGTGTGCGTTGGGGGCAGCTTTAATCGTGGGGTATCGAATGCGCTTGACCTTAATTTTTTCGTCACTGTTGTTTCTGGCCTTTTTGGGCGCGGTTGGATGGGCCTGGATGACAGGTGCTACGGCGGATTGCGGCTGTTTTGGCTCCTGGGCCAAACGAACGCCCGGCGAGGCATTTGTCGAAGATTTACTGATGCTTGGCGGTAGCATTGCGGCGTTCTGGCTGGTTCGCAAACAACCTGTCAGCCAGCACAATGGAATGTGGCGCGTGGCGGTCATTTCAGCCTTTGCCGCAATTGGGCTGGTGCTCCCACTCAATTTCGGGATTCTTTCCACGCCGGCTGCCGAAGCCCAAAAAGCGGAACAGTCCATTGCCGATTTGAAAATTACCGGCATTTCGGTCAACCTCAAACAAGGCACCCACGTGGTGGCCTTTATGTTGACCGAATGTGAGCACTGTCAGGCGAGTGTCCCAACCTTTAATTCCTACCTGACGACCAAAAATGTACCGAACTTTGTGGCCTTGTGCCCGGATGAAGACTGGAAACGTCAGTTTTTTGCTCAGCGATATGGTGCTAAATTCCCGCTCGGCCAAATTTCAAATGATGATTTTAACCGCATTCTAGGACCAACCGGCGATACACCGCATATTGTGCTGCTCCGCAATGGCAAAATCGTCAAAACCTGGGATGTAAATGCTCCTAAAGTTGAGGAACTGCAATCCTTGAACAAATAGGCGGCTCAGTTGAAAAATCCATTTTGCTTTGTATTCAGACGCGACGAAGCTCAGAAATTTGGAACTCCAAATTCTGAGCTTTTCCCTTTTTTAATCTCTCTTTCTTTTCCCTTTTGAGGAGGGCGATGTCATGTCACGAAAGATTTTGTTCACGTTGATGCTGGCACTTCTGGTGTCAGGTGTTAGCGGGTGCTGGTTTGGAGGAAAACAACAACCCATGGTTTCAGAAGCATCAAGCATTGATTGTCCAGGTGCGTTGAATTACACGGTCAAATCCATTGAAGGTAAAGATGTTAACCTGTGTTCCTACAAAGGCAAGGTGGTGCTTATCGTCAACACGGCCTCCCAATGTGGATTCACACCGCAATATAAAGGACTCGAAGAGCTGTATCAGAAATATCGGGATCGCGGGCTGCGGATCCTGGCCTTTCCCTCAAATGATTATGGACAACAGGAACCGGGCACTAATACGGAAATTAAACAGTTTTGTGAGATGAACTATCACACCACGTTTGATTTGTTCGGCAAGGTGACCGTCAAAGGGGATGGGAAAGCCCCGCTGTTTGCCTATTTGACCTCAGGCGGCGGGAACCCCGACCTGGCCGGAGAAATTAAATGGAATTTTTCCAAGTTTCTGATTGGCCCGGATGGAAAGCTGGTCGCCCGTTTTGGGTCAAGTGTGACTCCGACCTCAACCGAACTGACATCAGCCATTGAGAGCGTGCTCAAGGCCAAATAATACCATTGAGGGCTCAGGGCATCGGGTTCAGGGGTTCGGGGAAAAACAACAAATCCGAGAAGGAAGCTTTTCCGTGGTGCTTCCTTCTCGGATTTGAAATTTTTGGGTGGACTGATGAACCAGCAAACTCAATCAAGCTCAACGTCTGGCTTCATTCATCCTTTCTTCCAGGTCATTGACCTCAGGGACGTGTCGGCAACACTGGAGCGGTTCCATTTTGGGCAGGTTCGCTGTTGGGGTTTCGGGCATCTTCAAGGAATGTCTGGATTTCCGCTTTGATTTGCTCGAAGGTTTTTTCAGGAATCGCGTTTAGGTCGGTCCCCGGAGAGCGCCAGCCTTTGATCGTTGGCTCACCCATCAAAAACTGACCATATTGCCAGTTGAGCGTTCGGTAGAGGGTTTGTTCATAGGTCAGAAATACCAGAAACTCCTGGCCTTTCACATAAACATCCATAGCACAGTACACTTTGCTGGCTGCCCAAACAGTCACTTCTTTGAGCCGGGTATCACCTTTGAGTATTTCTAAAATTTCAAGGGTGACCAGTTGGCCATACATCGGATCACGAATCGCTTTGACTTTTTTGACTCGCACCCGGCTGATTAAATCAGCCTGGACCGTCAACTCACGGGCATCCATGACCCGCAAACGACACTGAGCTGTGGTGTCGGCTTGAAAAACTGGGACGCACACCCCAGATAATAAAAGGATTAGGCTTAAAAACAGAATTCTCATGTGAGGATAATTGAAGCGTGTAAAGTAGGACTTTTCAGGAAAGATTGAATTGTGCATTGTACCTTAAATCTCTAATTTTGAAAGAGTGTCGTTCAAAGAAATCATTTTTGGGCTTGCACTCGGGCTGGATTTCCACCACAGTTTGATTCTTTGATCGGGGTCGGCTGTTGTACAGGCTTCCGGTTAAACCTGAATCTCCTCATTTTGTTCCCAAACTACTCCTCTTCTGTTCACGGCTATGTCTACCTCATCAATTGTGAAATTCCCGGCACTCAGCCAGGTTTGTTTAAAATGTATTGCCTGCGAGTCCACTTTTGACACGGCTCAAAATCTGTACACCTGCGAAAAGTGCGGTGATTTGCTTGATGTTTCCTATGAATGGAACTCACGCCTGGTCTCGGACTATCGAAAACTGTTCGATACCCGCCGGGCATCGGCAAATCCGCTGGATATCAGCGGCGTCTGGCGCTTTCGGGAACTCCTCCCCTTCTATACCTCCGAATCACAAATTGTGACCATGTTTGAAGGCAACACCGCCATGTTTGATGCGCCTCGGAGCGCACAATATGCCGGGTTGCGCCAGTTGCGGTTGAAACATCAGGGATTAAATCCCACTGGTTCTTTCAAAGATAATGGCATGACCACCGGCACGACTCAGGCCAATCGGATGCACGCCAGGGCGGTTGCCTGTGCCAGTACGGGCAATACGTCGGCATCAATGGCAGCCTATGCGGCTCGTGCGGGAATGAAAGGCATTGTGTTTATCCCTGGTGGTCAGATTGCCTATGGGAAACTCTCACAAAGCATGGACTATGGGGCGATGACGCTTCAGATTGATGGTGATTTTGATGCGGCCATGAGTATCGTCCAGGAGATTGCCCGGGAAACGGATATCTATTTGTTAAATTCGATCAATCCATTTCGATTGGAAGGCCAGAAAACCATTGCCTTTGAGATGCTCCAGCAACTGCAATGGCAGGTTCCAGACCGGGTTGTCTTGCCTGGCGGAAACCTCGGGAATAGTTCGGCGATTGGGAAGGGTTTGAAGGAAATGTATTCACTTGGTGTCATTGATCGCCTTCCCAAAATCACCATCATTCAAGCTGAAGGAGCCAGTCCGCTGGCGCAGTACTGGTCCAGTCCATCGGGAACCCCTTTCAAATCAGTCGAAAAGGCCACAACGCTGGCCACGGCGATCAAAATTGGCAATCCGGTTTCCTGGGCAAAAGCCATTCGGGCACTTGAGTGGACCAACGGCACCTGCATTTCCGTGTCAGAACAGGAAATCGCCGATGCCAAAGCCATGATCGGACGCGATGGCATTGGGTGTGAACCAGCCTCGGCCACAACCGTCGCTGGAATCAGAAAGATGGTCGCCGCTGGACAACTGGATCCGGATGAAGTTGTGGTCGGCATCCTGACTGGAAATGTGCTCAAAGATCCTGATTACACGATCCAATATCACTTAGGAGAACTTTATCAAAAGTCCGAACGTCGAACTGAGATCGTAAAGGCAGACTCTCTCCTTCATTCAACGTTTGCCAACCAACCAATCCAGGTTGCGGCTGACAAAAAAGAGATTTACAAGGTGCTTGAACACATTCTTTCAGAGGAACACAACAACTGAGGTCGCTATGTTTGGTTTAAGTTTTACGGAACTGGTGTTTATTTTTTTTGTGGCACTTTTGATTTTCGGTCCGCGCAAACTGCCCGAAATTGGTCGCACCCTGGGAAAAATGATGAATCAATTTCGACAGGCGTCAAATGAGTTCAAACGCGCCTGGGAAGCCGAAGTTGACCTTGAATCCACCCGGCAAGCCCTCCAGGTGGTTAAAGACCCAATCGGTTCCATTGTTCCCGCCGTTACAGCTTCCCTGACGGCCCCGTTAGGGTCCAAACCAGCCGTTTCACTGGCCAAAGCTGAATCCTCCGGTCCGACTGATCCTCCGCCCCCAACCATTGAAGAGTTTATTCCCCCAGCACCCGAAATTTCGGCCAGCCCAGTTGCAGTCAGCCGAGGTCGTTCGGCGGCTTCCGTGGCCTCACGTCCGACTCCCTCACCTCAACCCACAATCAGCCCGGTTATCGAAGGATTTGAGGGCTAAATACCATGGAGTCAGTAGCCAGTAGTCAGTAGCCAGTAGTTCGCTAAGTTTATTTGATTGAATTACTTGACTGTCTTCTCATACAAGTATTCCATTGGAAAATGGTATTATTCCACTTTTACATCAACATCTGGTAGTTACAGAAAGCGAAATGGTTGGAAGCGTTGAATTTCCTCAACCTCAACCATTGAGCCCTTATTGATATTCTTTATGGCAGAAACACCGATAACCCAAGGCACAACCGAACTGGAACCCGAAGGCGCCATGGGGTTCCTCGATCATCTCGAAGAACTCCGCCAGCGCATTTTTAGTGTCGCAATTTTTCTCGTGGTGGCCTTTCTGGTGTGCTGGGGATTTTCAAAACCGATTTATAATTTTCTCTCGGTCCCCGTCTCTGAAGCGCTCCGCAAAGCCAAGTTTATGGCGGTCAAAGCCACCAGCCGGGTTCAGGAATTAAAAGAACTGGAAAACGGCAAGGTTGTAACTTTTATTTTTGAAAAAGGAGTGACGGTTGAAAAGGTAAGTATTCCGACCGGCACCACGGTTCAGGCAAAGGTTGTCCGAGATCCCGGCCAGCCGCTCCGCATGGTAACAATTCAGCCCATCGTGATTGGGAAACGCATTTTGCCTGAAGGATTTCAATTGCCTTCCGACCTGCTTCCGCCAGATACCGACCCTGCAAGTCAACTGGTGGTTCACACCGTGCAGGGGGCCTTTAACCTGTATGTCAAAGTGGCTTTTTACGCCGCGATTTTCTTTTCAATCCCTTACATTCTCTATCAGATTTATATTTTTGTGTCTCCGGGGCTGTATGAACACGAAAAAAGCTATGTCTGGCCAGTGATCATCATGGGGACGTTTTTCTTCCTGCTTGGGGCGACATTCGGCTATTACATCGCCTTTCCAAGGGCCTGTGATTTCCTTATCGGCGAAGCCGAAAACTTCCAACCCTATATCGAAGCCAATGAATACTTTGACCTGATCATCACCATTATTCTCGGGTTAGGATTAGTCTTTGAAATTCCGACCGTGGTGTATTTTCTCGCGCGATTGGGGCTGGTCACGGCTGGATTCTTGCTCAGAATGTGGCGGTTTGCCGTGGTCGCGATTCTGATTTTAGCCGCCGTTCTCTCCCCCACTTCCGATATCCCCAACATGATGATTTTTGCCGTTCCAATGCTGTTGTTGTACTACTTCAGCGTCGGCATTGCCTTTGTGTTTAACCGTCCCCGAAAGGAAGTGGTTAGTGGTTAGTGGTGCCAGTTAAGGGTTGAAGCCGGTTTTGGTTCTCAGCCCAGGAACTGGGTGTCGGCTCGTAGCCCAGGGCGAGTCTTCGAGCCCTGGGAATCTGGTCATTCCCCACCCTTTTCCCGCCCAGCCAGCCGCCGTAGGCGGCGGCTGGCTGGGCGGGGGAAATCTGGATCTGACCTGCATCCGGTGGTGGCGCGTCCAAAGCGACGCTGACCACCGGCTAACTTTGCTCCATCCCTTCGGGATGAAAACCAAAAACCACTTCAAACCTTAACTGGCATCACTAACCACTAACCACTTTCTTCATTCTTCATTCTTCATTCTTCTTCACTGTGGCGTCCATTTTTTCTGATAAATAATCACTCCGGAGCGGCGCATGGCCTCTGAGCCAAAAAGTCGGAGTGACAGTGTTTTGGCATCAAAAAAGCCACGCTCTCGCAGCCACGATTTGGCATCAAAGTCATGATCAAAGTGCATGGGATGGGCTTTGGTTGGCCCAAAAGCGATAGAGGCCACCAGTTTCCCTCCGGGGGCCAACCGGCTGACCAAAAATTCCAGCGTTTCAACCGGGTCAGCTAAATGCTCAAGCACATCCAATAGAATAATGGTGTCATACTGGCTCTCCAGGCGACGGCGGTCACTGGCAAAGGTGATCCGGAGTTTTCGTTCACGAGCACGCCAACGGGCAAACTGTTGTGTTTCCCCATCAACATCAAAGTAGGTCACTTCACGATCCCCGCGTGCGGCCAGTTCTAACGAGAGGTCCCCAATACCCGCACCGTAATCCAACACCCGGCCACGGGCCTGTGAGATCACATCCAGGGTAAACACTATGTGCTTGTAAGCCAGGTGAAATTGCGCCAGGTCATAGATGTAATAGCCTGAATTTTGTCGGTACCAGGTTTCAAGTTCTTCAGGCGTCGTTGGCGGCTGGGCATTCCAGCTCGCAGCCAACGCACCCGTGCTGGTTAACAGTGCTTCCTGAATGTGTTCCGGGGTTTCACCAGTAAAATCCACCAGTGAAAAGAGCATGTCTTCCAGGTTCTTCCGATGTCGATCCCGAGCCATCCAGCACAGGGCCAGCGAGACAATCATCCACGAAGTCACGGACCCAATATGTGGCCCCTGCCCTCCCACAAACCAGAGGAGTCCCGCGACACCAATCACAATCACCGGAATCAGGGCTAATTGCTTTTGAGACAAGAGCAAAATCAGCAAATGGACGGCCATCGCCGTTAACAATACCCCGGTTTCAAGGGTCAGAACTTTATTGCTAAGGAGCAATCCAAGGCCAAGGCTATCACCCGCCGCATAGACAAAGGGAATGTAGCTAAGTAATTCCGGCTTTTTTTGCTTGCGCTGAACCTGTCGAAAAACCTCACGCACCGCCCAGTTGGTTGACAACACAAACCCCGCCGCGCCAACCATCAACCCACAATCCTTGAGTGACCGACCAACCAGCGGCGTTGAAAGCAAGAACAACCCACCCAAAATCCATCGGATTCGGATGGTCCAGGAATACTTTTTGTGTTCTTCAATGGTAAGGAAAAGATACTTGGGGAGGTAAAAAACAGCGATGCTAAGGGCAATTGCGAGCAGCGTCAATTTGGTGATGTTGCCCCAGCTCAACAATCGGCGAGTGACATTCACCAGGACCCCAAAAAAAACAAGGTTGAGGGCGATCATCCCGACCCCAACCTGCGCATACTGATTCAGAAATGTTTCTTGCTGACGATAATTCACAGTGGCTTCAGAGTTTAGCCAACCGGCAGAAATCCCAGAATTAAACGTGGACACCCAGCCGATCAGCACATTTGAAAATTGAAAGCCCTAACACACAGGCAATCATTGAAGTGAAAAAGAATTCAAGTGGTTTAAAAACAGCGTACCCAACAATCGGAAGACCCAGAATGCCAGTAATGGCACCCACCACTTTGAGAATAACAAAGACCAATTCAATTCCAAAATACATCAACCAAACTTTGGCATAGACAACACCCATCCGTTTGATGGTATCAAGCCCAACGAGTGGGTTCATCACCGCCCCAAACGACTGACTAAACCCGGCCACAAGCATCGCCATTGGGTAATAAAACACAGCCCACAGAAGTGATAGGGTTCCCAACAATCCAAATGAAAAAGGCCAGAGAAGCAATGGAGCATCACCTAACGACATGCCGATGGTGTCATCAATACCAGTTGTTCGCACGATAAGTGCTGGTCCAAACACAATCAACCAGACACTGATGCCAAGAAAGGCAACCCCTCTCAAATCTTCAAAATCAAGGAGCACGCTTTCCTCCAGGCGACCATCAGAAATCCGTCGAATGATAATCGAGAGATACCCAACCATCATCAAACTGGCTATTCCATCGTGGATGAATCCAATTGCAGTAATCATGAATGCGGCAATGGCAAACATCACGAAGTGTTTAAATGGGTAGGCCAACGATTGAACGAGATCCTCCATTCCAAAGCCGGATTTCTGAAACGACTGGCGCTGCATTTGCTTTGTGGCTTCAGAGTATTTTTGACAAAGCTGGCCACAAAGGGAACAAATCGCACCGGAAGCAACAGCATTGACACATCCTTTGCACAAGACGGCACCGCAGCCCCGGCAGAGATATTCGGGTGCTGATTGCGGGTGGTTATGGCACACGGCGGTTGCCACTCCACCAGTTCCAGGTTGACTATAGGCGGCATACGAAGCGGCCTGACTTCCAGTCGCTCGGCTTGCTCCGACGGCACCATAGCTGGCACCTGCCCCGGCAGCACTAGCCTGATGCTGGCCGGCGCCATGCCCGGCACCGCCGCTGTGGGAGTATGAGGCCCCAGTACTTTGAGCCGCTCCACCTACCGGCGCGGGTGTGGCCTGGCCAGTGGCGCCACTCAACAAATTCCGAATCATTGGAATATTTTTGGCCTCGGTCCAGGCAAGATTACCGCGTTTGACTTTATCACCGGGCTGAACATACCCATCTTGAACCCAGGCTTTCATGGTTTCAGTATCCGCTTCGTAAATCTGTCCCTCGATTTCAACTTGCCAAATTTCGTTGGTGCTCATAAAACCTCGATTTTTCAGTAAATTTTGTTCAGTTCACAGGCACCGGTGCGGGCAAAACCCTTTCGGTCAGGAGTTAAACTCAACAGAACCAGAGTTCTGCATGGTGTGAACTAAAACTCTATTGCATCACACACTTTGACTGTAACTGCTTCTAATATCCAGAGAAAAAACAGGTACTCCCTTTTTTAGCGCACTCTGGCTTCATTCGTCCATATGAAAAATATGAATATTCTAAAACTGAGTAATTTTTCTTCACTTAAAATGAAAAAGGGCACAGCAAGCTGTGCCCTTTTTGAATGTGAGCGCCGTTCAAAGCAACAGCGCCCATTCATCATTTTACTTTCGTTTCCAGCGTGTGCCGTCACGAGTGTCTTCAAGGATGATCCCACGGTCAGCCAGAATCTGGCGAATTTCATCTGACCGGGCAAAGTTTTTGGCTTTGCGGGCGGCAAGACGTTCATCCACCAGCGCCTGGATTTCGGCATCCAGGCTTTCATCCACAAACGGATCAAAAAAGCCAAACACACCATCCATCTTGCCCAGGACCTCAAGCCCGAGCGTTTTGGCCTTTTCGGTCAGTCGTTCTTCGGCCATTGCCCGATTGAGCGCCGTTTCAAGCAGTGTCACCGCCGCCAGCCCCTGAGCCGTGTTGAGATCATCATCCATTCCGGCTTCAAACGCCTCCTGTGACTTCTGAATCTCGTACAGCAGCGCCGTGTCGTCAGATTCAACAGGTCTGGCCTCGCGTAACCGTCGGGCAAAGTCGGTCAACCGTTCAAGTCTTCGCGACATGCCTTCCAGTCCATCAATGGTAAAATTGAGCGATTTGCGATACGGCACTGAAATCAACGCCAGCCGAATCGCCCGTGGGTGATAGCCTTTTTCAAGCAAATCACGCACGGTAAAGAAATTCCCAAGCCGTTTTGCCATCTTGCCGCCGTTGATTTGCAGGTGTTCGGCGTGCAGCCAGTATTTGACAAATGGCTTGCCGCTTGCGCCTTCGGATTGGGCAATTTCGTTTTCGTGGTGTGGAAAAACAAGGTCCACCCCGCCGCAGTGGATGTCAAATGATTCGCCAAGATATTTCATTGACATCGCCGAGCATTCGAGATGCCAGCCAGGACGGCCCTCGCCGAAATCAGCCGGCCAGCTTGGTTCGTTGGGTTTGACGCCTTTCCAGAGGACAAAATCACGGACGTCATCTTTTTCATATTCGTCAGTGCTGATGCGGGCACCGGCCTTGTTGCCTTCGAGCTTGGCCCCCGAAAGCTTGCCATAGCCATCAAAGGAGTTGATCCGGAAATAGACTGAGCCTTCGCTTTCATAAGCATGCCCGTTCTGTATCAGTGAATGAACCAGTTCGACCATCTCCGGAATATGATCCGTTGCGCGGACGATATGGTGAGGAAACTGCATATCGAGCTGCTTCATGTCCTCCAGAAAATACTGCAGGTATTCATCGGTAAATGTCCGAATGTTCTGCCCGGTCTGGTTGGCACGCTCGATGATTTTGTCGTCAATATCGGTGATGTTCATCACAAACGTCACCTGATATCCACGATATTTCAGGTAGCGGTGGAGCACATCGGTAAACAAAAATGAGCGAAAATTTCCGATGTGGGCAAAGTCATACACCGTCGGGCCGCAGCTATACATGCGAACGATGTTGTCTTCGAGAGGGGTAAATGCTTCGAGTTGACTGGTTAAAGTATTGAAAAATTTCAGCATACGTTTGTTTTTTCGCTATTGTCAGTCGTGAGTCCCAGGGCTGGCAACTCACCGGTTTTTCGAGGAGCCTGGGGTGGCACCGTTTTTCAAAATAAATCTCACGATGCAGCCCCAGGTCAGTTCATTCAACTGAATCCCCAGCGACAACAACCAAAAAACAACTGGCAATTATGGAGAATGGGCAACTTCAAGTTTTAGCGCCTCCTTGAGTCAAGAACTTCACGAACCTTTTGAATTAAGTCATACGGTTCAAAAGGTTTCCATAGAAAGGCGATACTTTTCAAGGGAAGACCACTTTCAAGCGGGATGTTTTTTGAATATCCCGACATAAAAATCACCTTCATTTCCGGATTTTCAGCCAGTACCTTCTGAGCCAGGTCGGGTCCGCTTAGCCTGGGCATCACCACATCCGTCACCAGAAGATCAATCTGAGCCGCCTGCTCTTTGAAAATCCGAAGCGCGGTTTCACCATTGTTGGCTTCTAAAACCTGATATCGGCACCGGCGCAAGGCTTCACAGACCAGTTTTCGAAGTTGCTCTTCATCCTCAACAATCAAGATCGTTTCCGTACCTTCAATATGCAGAGGCTCGGAATAACTGATCGGGATCAAACTGATGTCGTCATCCACGCGAGGCAGGAAAATACTAAAGGCGGTACCTTCCCCGGCTGTGCTTTCAACTTCAATGAATCCATTGCTTTGCGTGACAATTCCATACACGGTTGATAGTCCAAGGCCAGTTCCCCGCTCGGCCTTGGTGGTAAAAAACGGTTCATAGATGTGGGATTTGGTGTATTCATCCATCCCAACCCCGGTATCCGAAATTGCCAGCATCACATATGATCCGGAATGAGCATCAAGGCGTCCGTGGACAATCGCTTCGTCCAGATCAACATTCCCAGTGATGACTGACAGCATTCCTCCACCCGGCATCGCATCCCGAGCATTGACCACCAGGTTCATGATGACCTGTTCAATTTGACTTGGGTCGGCTTTCACCCGCCCCAAAGCCGGATCAAGTGATAATCCGAGTTCAATATCTTCGCTGATCAACCGTTCCAGCATTTCGCGGATGTCCAAAATCAGGGCGTTTAAATCAATCACGTGGGGTTGCAGCACCTGACGACGACTAAAAGCGAGCAGTTGACGAATCAGGGCACTTGACCGATCAGCGCTTTTCTTAATCTCTTCGACATACTGCCGTGGAACCGAATCTGCGGGCTGTGACTTTAAAAGCAACTGACTATACCCCTTGATCACCGTCAGGAGGTTGTTGAAATCATGGGCCACGCCGCCCGCCAGCCGTCCAACCGCTTCCATTTTCTGTGACCGGTGCAGCGCAACTTCGGTTTGCCGCTGCTTGGTGATGTCCACCATGACCCCACGCAGGAGTTTCGGTCTACCATCTTCACACACCACCCGGACCAGATCACGAAACCACAATTCCCGTCCGTCTGCGGCAATCATCCGATATTCAAACTCGTGGTCACGCCCTTGAATGGTTTCAGTTTTACAGTAGCGAACGGCTTCTTCCCGATCATCCGGGTGCAAATGGGATTCCCAAAAATCCGGTTCGTCCATCCAACGCTGCTTTGGATACCCAAGCAGGAGTTCAACTTGCTGGCTCACAAACTGAAAGCGAAACGTCTCGATGTCAACTTCAAAGACAATTCCATCAATCGAATTGACCAGTGCTTCAAATTTTTGCTGGGAATTCCGCAGCTCGATTTCCGCCTGCTTACGCGAAGTAATATCTCGTAAAATGGCGGTAAATCGTTTGTTTCCATGAAAATCAAACTCACTAACCGAAACTTCAAGGTTAAAAACCGAGCCATCTTTCCGGCGGGCAAATGTTTCCTGGCGGGTGGCGGAGGGCAAAAAACTCGTTTGACTTGGCAAACCTAAAATGTGCTGGATTGATTTTCCAATGGCTTCAGGAGCGGAAAACCCCAGAATTTGCTCGGCTGACGGATTAAACGATTCAATGATTCCCCACTCATCAAAGGTGACGACACCATCTGGAACATGCCGAACAAGTGACTGCAAATAGGCATTGGTTTCAGCCAGTTGCGTTTCCGCCCGGCTCGCCTGAACCAGCCGCAAGATTCGCTGACATAACACCGTGATCCGAACCGGTTTGGTTAAATAATCCGTGGCGCCAGCGCTAAAGGCTCTGGCAACCGAAGATTCATCCTCCAGTGAAGTAATAATCAGGATCGGAAGCCGGGCGCCGCCGGGTGTTTGCCGCAACTGGGCACAGAGTTCAAACCCATTCATGCCGGGCATCACGGCATCCAGCAACACAATTGAAGGGTGTTCCTTGTGAAAAATTTCAAGCGCCTTTTTCCCATTGGCGGCTTCGAAGACCGTAAATCCTGTTTTTTCAAGTGCCCGTCGCAGCACCCGCCGCAGGGCATCTTCGTCTTCGGCAACCAAAACGGATAATGGCGATTGACCTCTAGGTATTTCTTCCATGAAGTTGTCTCCAAAACCGATCAAGTAATATCAGTCAGTAGCCAGTAGTCAGTAGTCAGTAGTTCACTAAGCTTATTTGGTTAAATCACGTGACTGTTTTCTCATAAGGGGATTTCATTGCAACCTGGCATACCAGTCGAAATCGTGAAAGAGTGAAGTACCAGGCCGAAGAAATAAGGCTTTTTCTATTTCACTATTTCGCTATTTCGCTACGTTCCCCAATCAGCCTGTCCCTCTCCTGTAAAAGCTGCGCGGCAATGCTAATTGCAATTTCATGGGGGTGGTTCGACCCAAGCTTCAAGCCAATGGGGCAGAAAAACTGGTGCTGCTCTTCTTCCAATAGCCCGGCTTCAGCCACATCCTGGCGGAGTCGTTTGGCTTTGGCATCGCTTCCGATCACGCCCAGATAGGGGAAAGCCCTGGTTTTCAAAATTTCAATCAAAATGGGCTTATCGGTGGTGTGTCCCATCGTCATCAAGACAACAAAAGCATCTGCGGGAAGGTTTTTGACTTCAGCCGGCAGATCACTGGCCAGTTGTCGGGTCAGATTTGGGGCTTCAGGCAGTTTGGCCAGCCATTCCGGTCGTGGATCAAGACAGGTAAGGTGGCATTCAAGCTTGATCAGAAGCGGAATCAACGCATTGGCAATATGTCCGGCGCCAAAAATGACGATATTCCACAATCCCACATTGTGAGCTTCAAAATAAAGCTTGACGGCACCGCCACATGTCATGCCGATATCCTTGTGTAAGCTCCAGTTAACAAAATGTGTTTTCGGCTCCCAGGGACTGGCGGTCAGGAGTCGCTGGGCTTCTTCAATGGCGCGGGTCTCAACTTTCCCTCCCCCAACCGTACCATATTCCCGGCCCTGGGTAGTAACTATCATCTTTGAACCAGGATCCTGGGGCACACTTCCAACGACATCCACAACCGTCACCAAAACACAGGGGACGTGTGCTTCGATCAGTTCTGTGAGGATCGCCCAAATGGTTTGCATAGGTGGTTCAGATCCGGGGGATCATTCAGACTTGGGGGATGGGGTAGTTGAGGCGCTGGCCTCAAATTCGGGCACAGCCAGGGGCAGGGGAAAGTGAGAAGAATGAAGAAACCATTGAGTGGTTAGTGGTTAGTGGTTAGTGGTTAGTGGTTAGAAATCAATACTTTCGAAGAAGAACCAGTCACCAAAAACCAAGAACTAACCACTAACCACTGTATTTTCTTCATTTAACCACTAACCACTAACCACCTGTATTTTCTTCATTCTTCATTCTCAATTCTTCACACCTAATTCCAATGGCCGTCGAGCCAGATTGGTCAAACGGGTGAGAATTTCTTCATTCGTGGCCGGTACATGAAGCACTGGAATTTCACCATTTGAGACACAGGAAAGAGCATGTTTGACGGCTGTCCAGACTGAAATGGCCGTCAAAAATGGCGGCTCGCCAACGGCTTTGCTCCGACGCACATTGACATCATTGGTGTCGTTATCAATCCAATCCACGTTAAAAATTGCTGGTACATCCTGGATATTTGGAATTTTGTACGTGGTTGGTGAGTATGAAAGAAGGTCACCCTGAGCGTTATATTTCAATTCTTCAGAGGTAAGCCAACCAAGGCCCTGGATAAAACCACCTGTAATTTGACCACGATCAATTCCAGGATTGATTGACTTGCCAATATCCATCAATACATCACTCCGTAAAATCCGCAAGTCACCAGTAAACCGATCAATCAGCACCTCTGAAACAGCACACGCCATGGTGAAATAAAGAAACGGGTGGCCGGAGCCGGTTTCCCAATTGAAATCAACACCCTGGGTGGCATAAAAGCCGCGCTCACCGAGGCTGATTCGCTGGTGGTAGGCATACTTGACCAGATCTTTGAAGGAGAGCCGTTGGGAAGGACGCCGGTTATCGTAAATGAAACCTTCTTCAAAGCGAATATTCGCCGGTGATTTTTCCAGGTCCGGCTCCCGCGAAGCCAGGAATTCACTGGCGGCTTCGGTTAATCGGGTACGGATCCGCCGACAGGCATCCACTGCCGCTCCGCCATTTAAATCGGCACCGCTGGACGCAGCCGTGGCCGAGGCATTATTGCTTTTCTCGGTTGAAGTCGGCATGGTAATGACCCAATTTGGATCAATTGAAAACTCATCCGCCACCAGTTGTTTGATCTTGGTGTTGACACCCTGCCCCATCTCCGTGGCGCCGGTCGAAACCTGAATCGAACCATCAAGATAGATGTGAACCAACGCGCTGGCCTGGTTCAAAAATTTGGTGTTAAACGAAATCCCAAATTTGACCCCGGTACAGGAAATACCCTTGAGGTGGGTTTTGGAAACGGCGTTAAAGGCTTCGACCTCAGCCCGACGACGACGGTAGTCAGACCGCTCCAATTGCTCGTCAAACAGCCGAGGGAGCATGTTGTTCATGACAAGCTGACCGTAGGGCGTGGTATTGCGGTCCGTAATGCCATAGAGATTTGCCAGTCGAATATCAACCGGGTCCTTTTTAAGAAAGACACCGATTTCTTCCATGACGGCTTCAATCGTGGCGGCACCCTGTGGACCGCCAAACCCACGAAAGGCTGTATTTGGCGGCAGATTCGTTCGGCACACAACGCCGGTGATTTCAGCATTGGGCAGAAAATAGGCATTATCAACGTGGGTCATGGCTCGGGCCATCACTGCGGTTGAAAGATCGGCATAGGCTCCGCCATTTGAATAGATTTCAACTTTGAAGGCTGTAATACGGCCATCCTGGGTAAACCCAACCTGGTAGCGGTTTTGAAATGGGTGGCGTTTCCCGGTGACCTTCATATCGTCATCTTTGGTAAAGACAATCCGGGCTGGCCGTTTGGTTTTGAGTGCCACCAAACCCGCCATACAAGCTGGATGCGTTGCCTGGGATTCTTTTCCACCAAAGGCGCCTCCCATGCGCTTTGTGATACACACGACCTGATGAAATTGCAGACCAAGCACTTTGGCCACAATTTCCTGGACTTCGGTTGGGTGCTGGGTTGAAGAATGCACGGTCAGGGTGTTGTGTTCGCCGGGATAAACAATCGCCGCCTGGGACTCAAGGTAAAAATGATCCTGACCGCCACAGACAAAAGTGCCTTCCAACACGTGGTCAGCTTCAGCCAGTGCCGCCGTCACGTTTCCGCGGCGGATGGTTCGTTTCTGGCCTAGAAACCACCCTTTGGCA
Source organism: Acidobacteriota bacterium (assembly GCA_016208495.1). Lineage (NCBI taxonomy): Bacteria > Pseudomonadati > Acidobacteriota > Acidobacteriota bacterium. The sequence continues at coordinate 20,980 of JACQXX010000148.1, forward strand.
ATGGCTTCGTCAATGGTGAAAATTGGGTCCAGGGGTTCAATATCAACGGTAATGGCGGCTTTGGCAGCGGTGATGGCTTCGCGGGTTTCAGCCGCAACCACCACGATTGGGTGTCCAATAAACAGGACTTCGGTTTCAGCCAGCAAGGGCTCATCCTTGAGAATCGGACCAAATTTATTGACGCCACCTAAATCGTGAGCGGTGTACACACCCACAACACCTGGCACCTGCAATGCCTGGCTGATATCAATGGATTTGATTTTCCCGTGAGCCACCGGACTCCAGAAGAAATCAACCAGTACTTCCTGGCGGGAAAAGGGCATGTCATCAATGTATATTGATTCACCGGAGACATGTCCGGCGGCTGAATCGTGTGGGATGTTTTTGCCTACGACCGACATACCGATTCCCTTTCTTCCTGTACTTCAAAATAAAATTTTTTGAGGATGTTTTCCGCCAGTTGAAAGCGGAATTCAGCCGACCCACGGACGTCTGAAATGGGGCTGATTTCCTGGCGCGCCAGTTGTCCAGCCTGTTCAATAGCGTCAAAGCTTAACTCACGACCCGTTAAAAAGGCTTCGGTTTGCGGGAGTCGCAACACAACTGGTCCGACACCACCATAAGCCATCTGAATGGAATCAACCCGATCACCATTCAGAGCCAGTTTGATTCCAGCCGTAAAGGATGAGATATCAAGGTCTTTGCGCTTTGACACTTTGTAGAGTTTGAGAATTTCGCCAGCCGCCGGTAACGGAATCAGAATTCGGGTAATCAATTCGTCCGGCCTGAGATCAAGCTGCTTATACCCAAGGTACAACTGGTTGATATCCACCAGTCGTGAGCCAGTGACTCCAGTCAATTCCACCTGGGCATGGGTGACGAACAAAAATGGTAATGAGTCGGCAATCGGTGAGCCATTGGCAATGTTGCCCGCCAGCGTTCCAGCGTGTTTGATCTGTGGAGAACCAAAGATGGATAAAATCCGATGAAATTCCGGCACCACATCACGGGTGAAATCTTCCAGGTCTTGCAGCGTCACCCGGGCGCCGACCTTGAGCAGGCCATCTTCAACCAGGAGTTCTTTGAGTTCTGAAATCTGATTGAGGCTCATCACGGTCTCGGTGACGTAGCCCCGTTTGTTGCACCACACGCCAACGTCAGTTGCCCCCTGCACGATCAAGGTTTTGGGGTGTTTGGCCTTAAAGGCCACCGCGCTGGCAATATCCACCGGGCTATAAAAAACTTTGTTTTTGAATTCAAGGTGAACCGGTCCCCGATACCGATTCAGGGTGGCCAGCATCTCCTCGGTTGGATATCGGGCTTGAAACCGGGTCAGCCGTTCGGTTTCGACCTTGAGCGCCGAAGTGATAATGGGCTCATACCCGGTGCAGCGACAGAGATTTCCGGTCAGTGCATCCTGGACCTGCCGGGCTGTCACCTGAGTCTGTTCTTCAAACAACGCGCACAGCGACATGACAAATCCCGGTGTGCAATATCCGCACTGGGCCGCGTGGTTTTCAACCATGGCTGACTGAATCGGGTTTAAGCCCCCATTTTCTTTCACGCCTTCAACCGTGATGATCGAGGTGCAATCAAGCTGATACATGGACTGAATACAGGCATTGATGGGGCGATACCGGAGCTGCTCACCTTCAACCCGTCCGATGAGCACCGTGCAGGCACCGCAATCCCCTTCAGCACACACAACCTTGGTGCCGGTTGCCCCTTGCTGATAGCGCAAAAAATCGGAAAGTGTCTGAAAAGCTTCGGCAGCCGGGAGGGTTTGCAGGATGCCGTTGAAATAGAAAATGATGGAATCCCTCATTGGAATCGTCCTAAAAAAGGTGGTTAAAGCTTGCAAATTCTTGGGAAGAGATGATTTATGTGGGGAAAGCCCGCGTGCGAAGGAACTGCTTGGGCTGCATTATACTGATATTGGTCAGGCATCCAAACTGTTTTCTTCGGGCTGTTGGGATGTATCACATTCAGAACAAAATCAGCCGCCGAGTGGTTTCCATTTTTTGGAAAACCGCTTTTCCTCTCCGTCTGGCCGAGATGAAATCCAAAAACCTGCCTTTTTGGATGCCAAGAAAATGTTTTTTCCTTCCGACAAATCCTGGTGTATGATGGGAGTTCCCTGTGGATTTCGCCTCACGACGACTCACTGCCCAATCCCATTTTTTTGTTCCAGCCCAAATGATATAAGAAATCTTGAAAGATTTTTGGTACCGTTGACACTTACAACACCAGGCACAATAAAAACCTCCTGACAAATTTGATCTCAATTTCATCACCAGAGGAATTCCCCCAATCCTTCACAGGCGGTCCTGTCGAAGGCAGGGAGGCCACTGGTAAATTCACCCAGCTTGTTGCACTGCCCGCCTGTTTTCGCCTTTGCTGTCCAGGACATTAAAAAGGACACGGGAATGGTGCACTGAGACGAACCGACTGCAATTGACACCTTCATATACACGTATGGCCAGCCGAATCCGGGACTGCATCACAATTACCTCTTATACACCAGTTGACTTTACAGAAAGTGGATGGCAGACACCGATGTTGCGGGAGGCATTGTTCACCTATGAACTGGGTGACATATTAGAGCGCCTGACTCAACATCTAACCTCACCCGCCGCTGCCCCACATCGCTCAGCAATGCTGGTGGGACCACCAGGAAGTGGCAAAACCCATTTAACCAAGCTGGCTCAGGCCCTGCTCCAATCCGCCGGGCAACCGTTAACACAGGCGCATTCCCGAATTAAGGAAATCCATACCCGTCTTGGCAAAACCAGATATCTTCCAGTCGAGCTCTCACCCACGCTCACGGTTGGGAATTATAGTTCAGAGCCAACACTGGAGTACCTCAAGCATTACCTGCATCATCTGGCAACGTCCGATTTTTCAAGCGACACATTTGATTTGGAACAGGCGATGGGTACATTGCGCGATACACTCAAACATTTTCCGGCTGACACGCGCATTCTGGTTGTGATTGATGGGCTAGAGGACTGGCTTAAACCACGAGATACCCGCACGGGTCAACGGATGGTCAATTTGTTGAAATTGCTCAGCGTGGCGTCACAGGAGCTTCCCCTCTCATTGATTACCAATGTCAATGACCGGACGCTGGATTCAGTCAATTATGGGTGGTTAAGCGGCGAACAGGTGATTCAAATGATGAGTTGCAGTTCGCTTGAATACCTGACTGGAAATTCCATTCCAACCCTGATTGGTATCCACTTGCTCCCAAAAACTGCCCGTCAACGGACCACTGTCAGCAAAATCCGTGAGCAACTTCGCCAAACGCTCCCGGAACTCAACCTGGATGAGCAGGAATTTGTCAATATTTACCCGCTCCACCCGGCAGTTTGGGAAATCGGGGCCCGGTTGCGGCCATATCTGGAGAAATTTTCCTTCCCGGCCTTTGCCATTAAAGCGGCTGAAAAAGTTCGCAACCGCCCGGCTGAAAGCCTGTTCACGGTTGATGAAATGCTTGATGTACTGGAGTCTTCACTCCGGCGCTCTCCGCAACTCAAATTTGCCTTCGAAGCCTATGATAAGACTATCGAATCGGTCTTGCCACGCGTCAGTCAGGGACAACGACTCCATACCCGCATGCTCATCAAGGCCATTTTGATGCACACGCTGGCCGGGTTGCCCGCAACCGTTCGAGATTTGACCAACAGTATCCTGTTTTATGATTTGACTGGAAAAAACCAGAGCTATGCCCTGGCGGCAGCCGTCCTGAAACAAATCAAAAGTCTGTCCAAATCACTTGAAGCCGTGGGCGAAGACAACAACCGGCAGTACCGGTTTGCCCTGCATCAAGGCCAGGTTATCGAGGAGCGGCTGGATGCCATTGCACGCACCCTTTCCGATTCGGATCCACGACTTGGCGTCTCGGTGGTGGCAGCCGGAATGAACCTGTTTGAAGACTGGCCGCTTGAATACCAGCCGTCGAAAACAGCTCATCCGTGGCGATCACGTTATACCCACATCTGGAACGTCATCAGCCAGGACGCCGGTGGCTTCTTGTGGCAACCAGCCCAACCGGAAGTGAACGGAAAGCCCAAATCAACCTCGAACTTCTCGATCTGTGTTGATTTTCCACATTGGAATCAAAGTACTTCTGGGTCAATACCTTCCAATGGGGCTTCGTCACAAAAAGATTCAGCCTTTGTTCGCTGGGTGCCCGGGAATCTTGAATCAGAGGAAGTATGGATGCTCAAACGGTTTGTGGCCGTTCACGAGTTGATCAACCGCCATAAACAGATTGATACCAAAGACCTTGAGCAGATTTCCAATACCCTGGTGTCGCAAGCGGTCAAGATTTTCCGAAAAGCATATTTGGAAGCCGGGATGTTCAAGTTTTGTGGCGGTGAAAGTGGCCGGGTGCCACTGCCTGAATCACCGACTCCGTGGTCCTTGAGCGACTGGATGCTTCCCTTGATCGCACCAACCACACCTGAAGTCCAGCCCGCGGAAGGCGAATTCACCCCGGAAACCGCCGAATGGCTGGGAAATCTTTTGACCCCGGAACGCGATCAAGCCGCGGATTACCAGCCCAAAACCTTTGCTGAGGCACTGGGCGGACTAATTGCTTATTACCAAAACTGGCAGCGCCACGATATTTCACAAACAACGGAATATCTCAAACTCGCTCCACCTGACAACAAATTGTTGCAGGATGTGCTGCGGGCCGTTCGACAATTTGAAATGACGGCCCTCCATATTCGGCATGCCATTGCCCAAAAATCGCTGAATGAAGAAATTGAGGAAATTATCTACTTGTTTGACAGTGATCTGGATAACTTCTGGAATGCCAATCAGTTGATGAAACAACTCTATGATTTCAGCCAAATTGTGCCCGATTATGAAACCAAGCTGAATTATGTTCGCGCCAGTGCTCCCACCAATGACCTGTACATGGAAAAGCTGAAGTATGAAATGCTTTCCCAAGGATCGGCCATCTGGCAGTTTTTCGATGCTGGCGCTCGCCAACGCCTGGACCGCCTCTTTGCCACCTACCAACCGCTCTATATTGATTTTTATACCTCGGTGCACAAACAAGCCTCGGATGCAACCACCATCGAACCAATGTGCCAGGAACTCCTTTCAAGTGAAGACTGGCATAACCTGGAGCTCATCTCTCAACTCAATATCAGTCGCCAGGATTTCCATGTTGATGCCATCAACCAGATTTCGCTGGTGTATCAGATGATTTGCTCAGAACCAGTCGAAGAACGCTTAAAAACCCATCCGATGTGTGTCTGTGGGTTTCACCCAGATGATGCCGGGCGTTTAACGGCGGCTATCGAACGCACCAAACGTTATGTGAGACGCGGCATTGAAATTCATCGTGATATTCTCCGGACCCATCGGCAGGAAATTCGAGATAAACTCAAGGCTCGCAAAGAACGCAACGCCGACACGATCCGGACAATTGCGTCCATTCTTGACAATGGTGATATGCCACGACTGACCGATGATGTGGTAAAAACCCTCAATGAAGTCATTACCTTTTGAAGCTGGGACTGAAGATTCTCGGGCTGAAAACTTCGGGCTGAAGTCTCGCAAGCTTGGGGCTGAAGAACACGGGTTTCATACCCTGAGCCCGACGTCTTCAGCCCTGAGCCCGACGTCTTCAGCCCTGAGCCCCAAGCCCTGAGCCCCATGTCTTCAGCCTGCCCAAGAAATCACCTGACAAGCCTTCCTTCTTGTGCTACAAAACGTGCCATTCTAACCCGGCACGAAAGACAAGTTTCTGAAAGTTGTTGGATTATTTCATCTTATTCCTGGCAGGTATTTATTGATGCGTGAATACGGTATTTTTCTTCAGTCCATGCTCCGCCACCCCCTTCAAACCGGAGCCGTTGCACCCAGTTCGCGGTATCTTGCTCAGGCAATGATCCGCACTATGAAACTAGAAGAAGCCCAATGCGTGGTCGAACTTGGACCTGGCACTGGCGCTTTTACCAATGTGATTCTCTCACGACTCAATCCAGAAGCGGTCTTTTTCGCCATTGAGCGCAACCCAGCCCTGGCAAGTTTCCTGCGTCGGGAGCTCCCCAATGTCGAAATCATCTGTGATAGCGCCGAAAATCTTGGAGACTATTTAAAAAGCCGGAACTTGACTGCCGACTATGTGCTTTCTGGATTACCCCTGTCCTGGTTGCCAAAGGAAGTGTGTCATAACGTGCTTGATGCCGTTCATGCCTCCCTCCGTCCCAGTGGGAAATTTGCCATGTTTCAATATATCCACTCAGCCATGACCCCAACTGGCGCCTATGTACAACAGGCTCTCAAAAATCGCTTTGGAAACCTGCACATATCTCGCACCTTTCGAAATCTCCCCCCTGCATTGGCCCTGATCTGCGAAAAAACCGACTAAAACCATTGAGGGCTGAGGGTATTGAGCCATAAGCGCCAGGATAAGGAAAACCGTGTCCTTTCCGTTGGTATTGAACACCGTCCGATCTGGACAAGGAGACACGAAGACAAGGAGACGAGGAGACACATTCAATCGCCTCATTCCTCCGCTCCCAACCGGAGTCCATTCAAGACTACACACTCCGTGAAATTATCTCCTTGTCTCCGTGTCTCTTCTTCTCCTTGTCTCAAACAGCCTCTCATTTCCTTATCCTGGCGCTTATGAGCCAGCTCCTCCCTTTTCCCACAAGACACAACGCCCACATAACCAATTCTTTTCATTGGATTTATACTTTCCAATCAAATTTCTTGCGAAATTCCGGAATCTTTGACGCAATGCGTTAATTTTTTACTTGACTTAAATGACGCAGCGCGTTAATCTCTCATCATCAAGAAACGATCAGCGCCTTGAACAAGAGTTCGGGGAGCTTCTGGGAGAATAGGTATGCCACGACTCATCAAACGCTATGCAAACCGAAAACTCTATGATGCCACCGAACGCCGGTACATCACACTGGAAGAAATCAGCGAATTCATCCAGAACAATGAAGAAATTCAGGTCATTGATAAGGCCAGCGGCGAAGACATCACCGAACAGGTCCTGTCAAAAGTGATCGCGGCTTCGGCTCAACAATCTGACACGCCGATTTCAAAGAATGTTTTGGTGAGTTTAATCCAACGCCCGAGCGATGCCGTTCTGGGATATTTTCGCAAGACGGTGTCAGCCGGTTTTGAAACGATGAACCAGCTTGATCGCTTTGTGAAAACCCTGCGGGAAATGGTTCGCTACGATGCGAATGGAACGGCGACCGACGATTTAGGTCCAGCGCTCCGGCTCGTGATTGAAAGCTTTGTTGATGATTGTGTTCAGACCCGATTGGCTGAACTACACATCCCGCACCAACAGGAAATCGAGAAGCTCCGCCAGCAGGTACAGCGCCTGGAGCGGCAAGTGAAAAGTCTTCAAAAGACATCACCCGTTGTTCCCCAGACCGCTGTGGCGGCCCCGCCGCCAGTCGAAACGAATGGTGTTTCCACAGCCTCGACGCGCCGACGTTCACGCCGTGGCGATCAGGCGAAACCCACAGAGATGTAAGAATGTTGGGCTTTGGAGAGCCCAGTTGTCCCTCAAATTTTTTTTGCAATTCAAGATAGGAGTTCTATTATGGCAACCCGAAAGACCGTTACCCCAACTGCGAAACCAACCATCAAGAGCCGTTCTCCACGTCGCCCAGCTTCCAAAATCGTGACCAAATCCACCTCGCCACGATTGGCTTTCAATCCAATTAACCTGGCGACTCAGGTGGCAACCAAGAGCCTCCGGCTGGGCCTGGGCACCGCACTGTTAATCTCTGAAAATGCGGTAAAGTTTTACAATGAAGCCATGGACCGTGGAAACAAAGTTGAATTGAACGTTCCAAACGTCAACTTCCCAACCCTCAACATCAACACGGAAAAGCTTGAGCAACTCCGCGAAATCCCAACCAATTCATTGAATATGGTTCAGGAAAATATGCGCAAGCTGATGGATGAAGCTTCAACCCAGATTTCAAAGTTCTCACGCCGCCGCGAGAAAAAGCAGGACACCAACATCGAAGAAGAAGTGATCAATGTGATTGAAACGCTCGATCTGCCAAAAAAGTCAGACCTCAAAGATTTCAAAAAACAGATCACTGAACTGTCAAAGAAAGTTGAAAAATTGGCCAGCACGCAAACCCCGGCCACTGCTTAATCGCGCCCTGATTGCTTGATCATCAAGCAGATCAGCTCCGCATCTTTCTCAATTTCACGTAGGTCTAAAAAACCGCTCGACTGTTTTCCCACTCAGTGTGCCGTACTTCTCCTCCGGCCATTGAGTGGGATTTTTTTTTGCAACCAGTGATCCCTCAATCAATCTGTCACCCTGTCATCCTGTCATCTTGTCACCCTGTTACCTTGTCATTCCGTCTTCCCAACTTGGCTTTGTTTTTCACCAAATGATACAGTGCGCGGGTAGGTTCACGCTCTCAACTCCTCAACTCATCAGGAACAAAGCCATCATGTCGAAAGCAAATGGATCAATCTCTACGTCGTCGCAACCGGCACAAACCGTCCGCCCCGCTCCAGTTCGCATTTCGCGGAGCGGTTTTGGGCTTCGCACCGAAGTCCAGGGTGAAGTAACCTCTGATTATGACAGTCCGCTTGTCGCTCAAATCCGACTTCAAGGTGGCACCCTTGAGGCTGGAAGACTGACGTTCAGATTAGCCAAGGAATTTGGGTTTTGTTATGGCGTTGATCACGCCCTGGGCCTGGCTTATGAAACGCATCGTCGTTTTCCGGACAAACAACTGTTCCTGACTGGGGAAATTATCCATAACCCGTCCGTAAACCAGCGTCTACAGGAAATGGGATTTCGGTTTCTCAAGCCCGGAGACCCGGTTTCCGCCAGCGATGTAGTCTTGATTCCCGCCTTTGGAACGCCAGTCGGTGATTTACTCAAACTCCAGGAAACCGGGTGTCTTTTGGTTGATACAACTTGTGGCTCAGTGGTCCATGTCTGGAAACGGGTTGAACGCTATGCCCGCGAAGGATTCACGGCCATTATCCACGGCAAATTTTATCATGAGGAAACTGAAGCAACTCGATCCCAAACCGAGCTCTATCCGGGCGGGAAATTTTTGGTGGTGCGTGATCGGGATGAAGCTCAACTGGTGTGCGACTTTATTACCCGAAAACTTGACCGGGAACAGTTTCTGGCCAAATTTGCCCCGGTTGCCTCACCTGATTTTGATCCGGACCGGGATTTACAGAAAGTTGGGTTAGCCAATCAAACCACCATGCTTTCGAGTGAATCCCTCGAAATTGCGGAAATGATTCGCCAGGCAGTGCTGGCCTATTATGGCGCCGAAGAGTTGAAAGATCGCTTTCGTTCATTTGACACGATTTGCAGCGCCACCCAGGAACGTCAAGATGCAGTCCTCGAATTGATTGAAGAACCTTTGGATTTGATGCTGGTCATCGGCGGGTATAACAGCAGCAACACCACCCATTTGACCGAAATTGCCGCTGAGAGGTGTCCAACATACCACATTGATAGCCCCGGTTGTCTGGTTTCAGCCGAAGTGATTCGCCATCAGCCCGTTCATAGCAAGCAGGCGATTGAAACCCCAAACTGGCTTCCAGGCGGAAATCTGCGCATTGGAGTAACCGCCGGGGCCTCCACACCCAATCGGGTGGTGGGTGATTGTATTGAGCGAATTATCAGTCTGGCTGGCGAAGAATTATCATCAGACCAGTAGTCAGTAGTCAGTAATGCCAGTTAAGAGTTGAAGCCGTTTTGGTTCTCAGCCCACGAAGTGGGCGCCGGCTCGTAGCCCAGGCGAGTCTTCGAGTCCTGGGAATCCGGCCCTCCCCCATCTTTTCCCAGGGTTGCACCCTGGGCTACAAGCCTTCCACCTGCTTCGCGGGTTCAAATCCGCTTATTTTTTTCAACTCTTAACTGGCATCACTGACTACTGACTCTACCGACAAAAACAAAAAACCCCAGGTTCAATCGGAACCTGGGGTTTTCTCTTCGAGAATTCTGTCTAATCAAAAACCAGCTCAGGCAGTGGCTGGATTATCTGGCAGTGGCGGCAAGATTGGCTTTAAAACTGAAGGACGCGGTGAGTCAACCTGTTGACGGGTGTCTTCCTTCTTGTCGGTTGCATCATCATCGAGCGGCAGGCCGGCAATCAGGCGGCGGACCTGAACAGCATCCAGTGATTCAAATTCCAGCAAGGATTCCGCCAACCGAACCAGCGCATCCCGATTTTCAAGGATAATCTGGCGCGCCCGATTGTATTGATCCATCACGATGCGTTTGACTTCCTGGTCAATCTTAATTGCCGTATCTTCGCTATAATCTTGATGTTGGGCAATTTCACGACCCAGGAAAATCTGTTCTTCCTTCTTTCCGAAGGTCAATGGACCAAGCAGGGACATACCGAATTCACAGACCATTTTCCGGGCCAGATCCGTGGCACGTTCGAGATCATTGGCGGCGCCGGTGGTCACATGGTTGAGGAAAACTTCTTCGGCCAGTCGGCCACCCATCAAAATGGCAATCTGGCCTTCAATATATTCCCGGGTGTGGGAATAGCGATCAGCTTCTGGAAGCTGCTGGGTCAAACCAAGTGCCATTCCGCGAGGAATAATTGTAATTTTGTGAACGGGATCGGCGTTTGGAACCTTCATGCCAACCAGGGCATGACCGGCTTCGTGGTAGGCCGTGTTGCGCTTTTCTTCGTTGGACATAACCATTGAGCGGCGTTCAGACCCCATAATCACTTTGTCCTTTGCCCACTCAAAGTCTTTCATGGTCACGACTTTCTGGTTATGGCGGGCGGCGTTGAGGGCCGCTTCATTCACCAGATTTGCCAGATCAGCCCCGGTAAAACCAGGAGTTCCACGAGAAATGACGCTGACATCAACATCGTCTCCGAGTGGAATTTTGCGGGTGTGAACCGCCAGAATTCCCTCGCGACCTTTCACGTCTGGTCGTTGAACCACAATCCGGCGATCAAACCGACCAGGTCGAAGCAGAGCCGGATCAAGAACGTCTGGACGGTTGGTGGAAGCCATCAAAATGACGCCGTCATTTGATTCAAAGCCATCCATTTCCACCAGGAGCTGGTTCAGGGTTTGCTCACGTTCATCGTGTCCACCGCCCAAACCGGCACCCCGATGGCGACCAACGGCGTCAATTTCATCAATAAAGATGATGCAGGGGGCATTCTTTTTCCCTTGCTCAAACAAGTCGCGAACCCGTGAGGCGCCAACCCCAACAAACATTTCGACGAAATCCGAACCTGAAATTGAAAAGAACGGAACGTTAGCTTCACCAGCAACGGCACGCGCCAACAACGTTTTTCCAGTTCCTGGAGGGCCCATCATCAAAATTCCTTTTGGAATGCGTCCACCAAGCTTTTGGAATTTTTGGGGTTCCTTCAAAAATTCAATGATTTCCTGGAGTTCGTCCTTGGATTCCTCAACGCCAGCCACATCTTTAAAAGTGACCCGTTTCGATTGATTTGAAAGGAGTTTGGCCCGACTCTTCCCAAACGAGAGGGCTTTATTCCCGTTCCCTTGCATCTGGCGCATCATAAATATCCAGAAGGCCATTAAAATGAGCAATGGGAAGGCCATTGACAACATGCTGAGCCAGAAACCACTGGTCGGAGGCCGAAGCGTGACCTGGACATTTTTCTTCTGCATGAGCTGAACCATGTCCGCAATCAACTGCTCGTTGGCAATTTCCGTCCGGAACCCCTTATCATCTTTGAGTTTTCCGGTGACTTCCGTTTCAGAAATGACCGCTTCTTTGAGCTGTTCGTTTTCGATCTTTTTGATCAGTTCCGTATAGTTGGGGGTTTCTTCGCGGGAACTGCGTCCGGAATCATAAATCTTCCAGAGCAAAATTGCTCCGCCAATCAGAATACACCAGAAGAGAATCAATCTAACCGTTGAGTTCAAGGCTTTTTCCTACCTTCCATCAAGCATGGTTGAGGGAATGCCCCCAATTTTGCCGAAATCCTTTTGAAGTTGATGTCATTGACGCACCTGCCTATGCGCCGACAGCCAGTTTACACGAATTTGAACCTCTCCTCCCTATCGCTTCGCGATTGAGGAAGGAGATTCCTGCTGTTTCCTGCCACCGCTTCCGATCCTGCCTGGGAGCAGACGGCTCTAAGTGGCACTTTCCAGCTTTCGCACGAAACGCTCTCACGGTATGTGGAGTACCGTTTCGGGAAGAAATTTCCCTCTGTTGCATTTTGTTCGCTCCACACGTTTGGTATCGACCGCGCGGCGTCAAGGTTCGATGACGCGAATGTCGATCCAAAGGTGATTCCGGAGAATCACCAAAACCGAAATTTCCAACGCTCCATGTCCGAGCGATGACGCTCTACGGATCAATATGCCTTATATATGGCTCATGGAGTGAGACAACGGTAGCATGGCTAATTTAGGAAATCAAAAAGATCAAGCCGATTCATCCCCGCCCTACGGCTTCGCAGTTGAGGACGGAGCTTTCTCGGTTTTTTATGGTAAAGCATCCTGCCTAACCCTCTTTACCTGAGGCTTGCCAGAATTTAGTCTCAAAAACCCAATATTTTCTATATGTTATTTGAACGCTCGAACAAGAGATAGTTCCGGACGCGACGAACACGCCGGTTCCCCGGCAGGTCAATCGCTTTGCCACCAGCCTTTCCCCAAACCAACACCTCACAAACCTGTTGAATCTGCCTTTGATTGGCTGATGGGAATTCAGGTTGCTGGACCAGTTGGTGAATCACCCGACCAACGAGAACCGGATGTAATTGCCTGAGTTCAGCCAAAGGCACCTGAACCTGCCCGGCCACCACAACTGAAAATTGGGCTATCCACTGATCAACCAGAGGCTTAAAAAAATCGGCTTCCTGATGAGCTAAGGCTGCCAGACCCGCCAGATGATCAACCACGTTCGAGTTTAACCGGGTCAGAAGCGGCATGACCTGATGCCGAATCTGATTTCGGGTCAATCCGATCAGGTCGTTGGTTTCATCGTGACAGGCAAGTATCTGTTTTCGCTTCAGATAGGCTTCAATTTCAAATCGTTCAACGGCTAACAACGGTCGAATCAGGCGAATAGTGTCAGTCTCAGGCTGATTTCCATTCTTCAGAAATTGCACTGGTTGGATAGACCCCAATCCGTCAACTCCGGTTCCCCGAATCAACCGCATCAAAACCGTTTCCGCCTGATCTGTTTTGGTGTGGCCAGTGGCAACTGCCTGCGCACCGGCTTCGCGTGCAACCCGGTGAAGAAAATCATACCGGACCATTCGAGCGGTGGCTTCCCAGTTCCGCTTACTTTCTTTTGCCTGGGCTGACACGTCCTGAGTTTCAATCGTTACCGGTAACTCAAGCTGAGTCGCGAGGGTATGAACAAATCGAGCATCAGCTATGGCGGCACTTCCCCGCAAACCGTGATTGAGGTGAGCAACATGCAGGCGCACTTCTGGATAAGTGCGGAGACCTTCGGCCTTTAGTATATGGAGTAACGCCACTGAATCCGGCCCGCCAGAAACAGCAACCACCAGCCGCTTTACTCCATTGAAAGCTGCGGTCTGCTTGAGGTATCTGGCAATTGGAGGCCACAATGGGTCACAAACCATGGGAAGAATTGAGAATGAAGAAAAGACATAGTGGTTAGTGGTTAGTGGTTAGTGGTTAGAAATCAATACTTTCGAAGAAGAACCAAGAACCAACCACTAACCACTAACTGGTTTCTTCATTCTTTATTGGAGCTGGACTGATAAATTCAAGACCAATAATCAGGAGCGCTCCTAATAGAAAAGCACCGCCAGCAGCAAGTATGGTGTTTCTGGAAGGTTGCGGCGAGGAAATAATTTCGGGGGCCGTGGTGGGACGTGCAAGCTGAGTGGCAAAAGTCCGCTGGGGCAACAACTTTGAGCGGACATCAAATAATTCACGTTCACACAGCAATAAATCTGAGAGCGATCCCCCTGGCGATTTCCGAAGTCCTTCCAGGCGGGTAACAAGTTCGGTCTCGCGGTCCCGATATAATTTGACTGCATCGGTGAATTTTTTATTTGTCCGATCAATGACTGCCGTGGCACCGGTTTCCACGGTTGCCCGGGCGGCGGCCTTGTCCTCACTTCGCGCCGTAAGCCGAATTAAGTAGACGATTCGCTCGCGCTTACGGCCAGTTTCAAGGCATTCAGCCGTCAATCGTCCGCCACCGCCAGCCTGTTTTTTCTTCTTCTTTTTTCCTTCCAGGGAAGCTGAAGAATCTGATTCTGAGTTAGGCTCACTACCCTGAGTTGCTAAAAAACCAGGGGCATTGACAATTTCAGCTAACAGGTGAGGTTCTTCAATTGGTTCCTGGTCAATTCGACCAAGTTCAATAAACGCCAGAGCCTGATAGATCGTCGGTTGACGCTGAGTCCAAAAATATCCAGCCCCGGCACCCAATGCCGCCAAAATCACCAGCCAGATTGAGCGCCTGATCAACGCTTTGAATAAATCAACAAAGTCTTTTTCTTGCAATTGCATACGGTTGCGGGAAGTCAACTGATGTCGAACCGAAGTTCAGTGGGCAAACGACATCGAGCTGAAGGAAGGTTGGAAATGAACCAAACCCGATTTCTTCAGCCCGAAAACCTGGTTGGTGAAGGATTTCATGCCGAACGATTCATTACGGCAATGGTTTAAAACTTCTGGCCAGTTGATCGGTTTGATACCGAAATGGATCGAGGTATGTTTTTTCTCCGATAAACCTCAAAACCCATACCGTGTCGGGTGCGGTCTGGAGGTAGTAGTACCGACCTGTCATCAGCTTTCCAACCCGTTTATAAGTGAACTGCAGCAAGGCACCACGACCGATTGAATTGACATATCGTTCCTGGGTCACAAATTTGTAATCAGGCCGAAACCGGAGATCATTTTCCATCTCGCGGCTGATCAGGGTTTTTACCAAATCCCCTCCGACCAATGGCTCATCGGGTGCTTTCTCTTTTTTGACTTTCAACAGTGCATAACTCCGGTCGCGGAAAATAATTTCAGTGATCCGGCGTCCATTATTCTCAACCGCCACTTCAGTGCGCCACCCGTTGTCGAGTTCGACTTCATATCCGCCTTCAACGTCAGCAAAAACGCGTTTGCCGACAGCGGGCGGCGCTTCTGAATTGGCGGGAACGTCTATTTTTTGAGCCAGGACCGGCGTGGTAAGGCCGACCAGTACCAGCACGATACAAGCAAAGATACCTTTCAAAGCGAATCGAACAACCACATTCATACAGGACTTCCAGGGTTTACAAAACAATCAGTTCACGACGAGTTGAATCGGTTTAGTTCTGGGTTCTTGGAAGATATTGATTCCTAAGCACTAAGCACTATGGATCAATCCAATATTCCCAGAATTTTCCGCTGGTGACCAACCAGTTCATCAATTCCCTGCCGGGCCAGGGTAATCATTGAGGTCATTTGTTCCGGAGTAAACGGTTTATGTTCAGCCGTCCCCTGAACTTCCACAAATCGTCCATCGCCGGTGCAGACAATGTTCATGTCCACATCCGCTTGAGAGTCCTCAATATAATTGAGATCCAATACCGGAGTTCCGGCGACGATGCCAACGCTCACGGCGGCAACATAGTCTGAGATGGGTAAATCCTTGAGTTTGTTGTCTTTCTGAAGTTTTCTCAGTGCGAGGACAAACGCCACGAAAGCGCCAGTGATGGAGGTGGTCCGGGTTCCCCCGTCAGCCTGCAGCACATCACAGTCCAGGTAGATTGTCCGTTCACCCAATTTTTCCATAATGGCCACCGCTCTGAGGCTTCGGCCAATCAACCGTTGAATTTCGTGCGTTCGCCCAGATGGCCCACCACGACCAACTTCACGTGGGGTGCGAACGTCCGTGGCTCGTGGGAGCATTGAATACTCAGCCGTAATCCACCCCAGACCTTTCCCTTTTAAAAATGGAGGGACTCGTTCTTCAACGCTTGCCGTACACATCACCCTGGTATCGCCAAACTCGATCAAGGCGGAACCTTCGGCGTGTTTGCTAATGCCTGGGGTAATGGTTATCCGGCGTAATGCATTATTTACTCTTCCATCTGGACGCATGGTGTCTCCTTCCCGTGTACTTGGGATTCAAAATTTTCAAAACGAGCTGTCAGGACGTTCTTCATCTTGATGAGGAACGTCAGCCTGCAATTTCACTTTGTCGTTGTTCATTGCCCATAAGTCAACTGATTCAGGTTGATCCATCGGGTGTCCCAAAAAGATTTCAGCAATCCGGCGAAACCGTTGTCCGGTGTCAGTCACACAAAACCGCGTCTGCTGTGGTCTTTGCAGAGGGCCGTTTACTTCCTGACCGGGCAGCGTTGCCAGGACTTCTTCGGCGGCACTCGCCCCTGAATCCACCAGATTGACATGCTCGCCGACGACCTGCTGAATCAAAGTCCGTAAGATCGGATAATGAGTACAACCCAATACCAGGGTGTCAATCTCATCCTGAGCAAAGGGCTTTAAATATTCTTCAGCAACCATGGCCGTGACCTGATGGTTGGCCCACCCTTCTTCAGTTAATGGCACAAACAACGGGCAGCTCCGCTCAATCACCACGGCTTCAGGCAATAACTGGTGAATGGCTCGGGTATAAGCACCACTCCCGACCGTGGCTTCAGTTCCAATCACGCCAATGCGGCCATTCCGGGTCAAGTTGATCGCCCGTCGGGCGCCTGGTCCAATCATTCCGATCACGGGGATTGATAAAGCATCAGTTAACACATCCATTGCGGTTGAAGACGCTGTGTTGCAGGCCACAACCAGCAACTTAATGCCACAGGAAACCAAAAAGGCAGCGTCCTCAAGGGCATACCGACGCACGGTGACCAGTGACCTGGTACCATACGGAATGCGGGCGGTATCGCCCAAATACACGATATCTTCAAATGGGAGTCGCTCCCGGATGGCTCGATAGACGGTAAGACCACCGACACCGGAATCAAAAATTCCAATCGGCTGGCCTGGCTGGGTTGGATTGAAAGTGGTCACGTTGACGGATACCTGTAAGGTTCAGGGTTCAGGGTTTTCGGAAAGGATGAGGGATGAGGGATGAGGGATGAAAAAATCCCCTGTTACCTTATCATTTTGTCATCTTGTTCCCTTGTCAGGGTCTTTGCCGCAACCGCAGTGGTTGATTTGAGGCAGGTCGTTTACGGCCTGCTTCGTACGCACCAGATACCAATCACCAGGCACGAAGCAGATTGCTCTGGCCTGATTTTGGTTTATGATGCAATCCAATTTCAGCCCAGACCCGGCAAATCGAGGTGCTTTCGTGAAAAAATGGTTAGCGAAATTTCTGACTGACGATTTCAAAACCGAACTCAAAAGCGTGATTATCAGTGCGGTGATCACGACATTTTTGTTAGGGGGCGCGATTGTATCACTGGTTGTTGCCATTTTGGCAACCCAGGTGGGTGAACATCGAACCGCCGAGGTACTCTATATCCTGTCGCTTGTGCTTGTCCTGGCTGGTGGTGTGTATTCCATCCCCCGGCTTATGAAGCGGATCCGGTGGAGTTTCCTTCAGTTTAACATCAGTTATACCGCGACACCTGGCACTGCCTTTTTCATGGCAATTTTGGCCGTCGTCGGCCTGGCCGCATTTAATACCGGGAACAACCTCCTCTATTTGATTTTTTCGGTCTTGCTGGCATTGATTTTGACGTCTGGTATTGTCTCTGAAACTGGACTCAGAGAACTCGACGTTGGCCTCCGGTTTCCAGATCACATTTTTGCGGGTCAGGACGTTTTGCTTGAAATTTCAGTCACCAATCACAAATTTCTCATTCCCTCATTTTCGCTGTCAGTGGGGGTTGAGCTTTCAAATCAACCGCTCCCCACGGGAATACAGAAAGTTCGCCAGTGGTTGCTTGGCACCAACCTTGCCGGGGAACTTTCAAAATTGACCCACTTCATTGTCGTTCCCAGTCATCAGCGGCTCCGGCAAACGATTCAACATTCCTTCTCACGTCGTGGACGCTATGAAATCAGAGGATTTACGGTCAGCACCCAATTCCCCTTCGGGTTTATTCAGAAAACCCGCCGGATTGAAGCCCAGGGGGAATTGGTTGTGTATCCGGAACTTGAAAAACGGCGTGACTTGCTGAGCGGGCTCAGCCAGCTTATGGGCACGCAAGAACATTTTTTCAAAGGCATGGGTGTGGATTTATATGCCATTCGCCAGTATCAGAGCGGTGATAATCTGCGGCATATTGACTGGAAGGCGACCGCGAAGGTTCGCCGAACAATGGTGAAAGAATTTGCCCGGGAAGATGAGCGGCGGATTTCGATCTATTTTGATAATCGGGCGCCAAAGGAGATTACCCCCGAATTTCTCAACGCGTTTGAAGCTGCCGTGAAGCGAGCGGCTTCAATGGCTGCCCAACTGGTTGAATTGAGTATTCAGGTTCGACTCTTAACCCCGATTGGACAAACCGATTTTGGTGAGTCGAAAGAACATCTTTTCAACATGCTCCGCACGCTAGCGCTGATTGAACCAGAACCGCCTGACGAAATTCCCACTGACGATCCGGAAGCTCACATCGCGAAACAGGATTTCTTCAAACTGGTAAGTTCCTCAAATGAAGTCGGTATTTTGTTCACGGGTCTTCCGCCCGCAGGCGAGCAACTGAGCCGGTTTCAGCGATTTGGGAAGATTATTCAATTTCAATCACTGGTGCATTGAGTAGGGGCGGAAGAAGTCGGGCGGAAGACATCGGGCTGAAGGTATTGAACCTGTTTTCTTCAGCCCCGAGCTTACGAGTCTTTCTGCCCCAAGCCCGTCGTCTTCCGCCCCGAGCTTGCAAGTCTTTCTGCCCCAAGCCCGATGTCTTCAGCCCAAGGTTTTCTCACCATTCATCCAAAAATTGGCCAATCCGGCGGAAGTACACCACAATGCAGACAGCAATCGGCGGATAGATCAGCCCGGTTCGCACCATATCCAGGAACGTCACCTTTTCCTCTGGCATCACAAAGGTAACCGATCCAATGGCATTGCCAATCACAATCGCGATGACATAGCCCAGGGCCAAAAACACAACCGCTGATGCTCTGGTAAACGGTTGATGTGGTGAATCATCTGATGAGGTGATTGAAAGAATAAAGTCAGGCGAATACGTGTAGTTGCTGAGCACATCTCGCAAAAATTTCACAACTTGCCAGAAGGCAACACAGGCAATCATAAAGACCAGCACGTGGCCCACAATGCCAAACGGTTCGACCGTTGAAGGCCGGGCCGCCGCCACCACAAATGCCGAAGCAAACAACGTGGCAACCACTGAAATGGCATCAGCCCGTTTGCGCATTTCCCGACGTTCCTCTTCAATAATCTCATCAACCACCCGGTTAATTCGCGAATTATAAGCCGCTGCCCGCTGGGCGCGTTCACGGTCAGGGTCAACTTCCGGTTGAGCTGAACGTCGGCCTCCACGACGCGGAATATATTCGCCCCGGTCATATTGCCTTCGGGATTGAGGATCGCCTAAAACCTGGTAGGCTTCGGCTACTTTTTGAAATGTTGCCTTGGCTTCAGGAGCATGACTGACATCCGGATGATGCTGGCGTGCCAGCCGACGAAAGGCAGAACGAATCTCGCGTTCGGTTGCCGTTCGCGAGACACCCAAAATCTGGTACAGGTCATCCATAAATGCTTCAGCGACCTCCTTCAGGAAGTAATGGATTTTGGGAAAGTGAAATTTTGCGATTTGCTGGTCACATTATAAAAGCGAAATAGAAAATAGCGAAGAGTGAATAGCGAAGAGCAAGGAGAAAAAACCACCTTACTTTGCTTTTCTCCCAAACTTATTTCAATCCCCCAAACTCACACTGGTGGCACCACTTTTTGATTCAAGGGCAAGCTTGCTATTCTGGATTTCACCTGGCTTCAACTCAATCCCATTGATTTTCACTGTTTCACTATTTTGCGACCTCACTCTTTCACTAAATGCACATATGAAACGAACTTATTGCAAACTGATATTGTTCTGGTCAGGGCTGCTGCTTTTCGCTGGATGGTCAACACCGGTACAAGCTGAAAATCAGTTCTGGATCATCGGGCCCGCCATCACTGATCCAGCCATCAATACCGCCACTGAATCCCATTATCTCTTCCTCAGTCGGTCAGTTCAGCATCGAAATCAACTGTTCCTTTTCTTTTCCGGCACCGGCGCCATTCCGCGCAACTATCTCAAAATCAGCAATACCGCGGCTGACATGGGGTACCATGTAATCAATCTTCGCTATCCGAATGCGGAGGCAGTAAACCAGCTTTGTGGCTTCAGTGCCGATCTGGACTGTTATGAGCAGGTCCGGGCAGAAATTATTGATGGAACAGATCGCTCACCGGTGGTCACGGTCAACCGGGCGAATTCAATTGAAAACCGGTTGATCAAACTCCTTCAGTATATGGAGCGAACGTACCCCGGAGACGGCTGGGGTCAGTACCTCGATGCCACGGGTCAACCTCGCTGGGAGTTGATTGTGACCAGCGGGCACTCACAGGGAGGCGGACATGCGGCCCTGCTGGCTAAATATCACCGGGTAGCCCGAGTCGTGATGTTTGCCGCGATGGATTATAATTTTCTGCTCAGCCAGCCCGCCAATTGGATCAATACGAGCAATGCCACGCCGACTTCAGACTACTATGCATTCTCTCACGAACGAGATGAACTGGTCAGCTTTTCGACTCTTTCAAATGCAATTTATCCAGCCTATGGAATGACGGCCTTTGGTCCAATAACCAGTGTGGAATCAACACCTCCCCCATTTGGGAGCACGCATTTGCTGTCAACCAATCGGACAGTCACAAGCAACCCCTCAACCAACAAATACCATAGCGTCATTATCTTTGACTCCGTTGTACCAACCGTTGATGGACGCCCGGTGTACGAACCAGTTTGGAAATACCTGTTGGAAACCAGTTCCACACCTCCGCCTCCGCCTCCTGATACCACTCCACCAACGGTTCAGGTTCTCAGCCCAATTTCCGGGCAGATGATCGAATCTATCCCCAATGCTCAAATTTTCGTCGCCTGGAATGCCAGCGACAACATCGGTGTGGAGCGTCAATCAATTGAGTTTCGCGGTCAAAAGAATGAAACGGGCTTTGAAGAAACCATCGCCACTGGTTTGTCTGGAGAGTTGCGCTCTTTTTCAATCGCAGTGCAACCAAACGATACCATTTCCAACGCCCAAATCACGGTTAAAGCTGAAGATGAGGCCGGAAATCAAGGTCAGGGAGTATCAGGATTTTTTGCGATTGCGCCTCCGCCAGATACTCAATCGCCACAAGTTTCAGTGGTCACACTCTCCAAAACCAAAGTCAAACGCAAGAAAGACCCGACACTGCAGGTTTCCTGGACGTCGGTTGACAATCGAAGCGTGGTAAATCACTCAATCAACCTGTTATCAACTGGCCAATCAGCTCCAGTTGAACTGGCCACCGGCCTGGCTGGGAATATTCAAGCTGTTTCAGTGACGATTCCTTCCGGGGTCGCCAAAACCAAACAGGCTGTGATTCAGGTGGTTGCAACTGATGCTGCCGGCAATCAGGGACAGGGTCAGAGCAATCAATTTGTCATTAAGTGATGAGACGGAAGACTTCGGGCTGAAAAAAACCGGGGCTGAAAAACCAGGGTTGAGGGCTGAAGACTCGCAAGCTCGGGGCTGAAGAAAACGGGGTCCAAACCCTGAGCCCAACGTCTTCAGCCCTCAGCCCTCAGCCCCGAGCCTGCGAGTCTTCAGCCCCGAGCCTGCGAGTCTTCAGCCCCGAGTCTGCGAGTCTTCAGCCCCGAGTCTTCGAGTCTTCAGCCCCGAGTCTGCGAGTCTTCAGCCCCGAGTCTTCGAGTCTTCAGCCCCAAGCCCTCAGCCCCGGTTTTTTCAGCCCCAAGCCCTCAGCCCTGGTTTTTTCAGCCCAATTTCTTCGCTCCGGGCTGGTCAGTTTGATCAATTCCCTCTATCATTTTGGTTTTCACCCAGCCAGCCCAATCAATTCAGTCTATTTCGCTCATCATGATGCTGAGCTTCGCGAGGTAGGTATCAGTTCATGTCTTCCCGATTCCTGAAAAAGTTCCGTTCCCTGATCACTGGCTTGCTTTGCCTGTTCGTCTGGTTTCCAACCCCGGTTGGAGCGGTGCCAGTAGTTGAATCACGACAGGATAAGCCCCCTGCAGACGAGAAAAATGGCCAGCAGCCCGATTCATCCAAAGATCAGAAAAACAATGAGGGCGAAAAGTCCAAAGAAAAGCCCCAAGGTCCCCCCAAAGCCGAAAAAGATCAAAAATTTAAGGCCGGCAAACCCAGTACCTGGACCGCCGAACAACTGGCTGAAGTCGTGCTTTTTGCCTACGGAAGCCGCCCCGTCCAGACCTATGTCACCACCAACATGACCGAAGATGGGATCATTCGGCTCTCAACCGGCGAAGATACCCCACCCATGGAAGGCCGGTTTACCCGGCGGGTCCTCCGCAAAGAAAGTTCAGACAGAGATTGCGTTCGGGTGGATGTGGTATTTCCAAAACAAACATTTACCTTCGGATTTAATGGTGTTGCCTCCTGGGCAGCCCAGGACGGGAATGCGTTTACGCCCAAACCTGAAGCCGAAGCCAGCTTCCTGGCTTCACTGACTCATGACTATTGGGCATTGCTCCGATATAAAGAAGATGGGACCACATTGACTCGTGCGGGAAGCGAACGCATCACAGGCATTGACACCAGCATTCTCGAACTGACTCACAGGGACCAAACCAAAACCCGATATTTCATCAGCGATAAATCCTATCGGATCCTGCACCTGGAATATGAAATTCCGCTGTCACCTGGGGCTCCGCCGACCAAGTTCCGCGAATCCTTCTATGATTTCCGAAACGTTCAAGGCGTGCTGGTACCTGGCCGAACAGTACTGTATGAAAATGGTAAGTTTGTGCAGGAAATTGAGTTAAAAGAAACCAAATGCCGATTAGCCAAGCTTGACGAGGAAATTTTCCTCCGTTTTTAAAGCGCGATTCTGGATGCGAAACCACTTTTTCCTTTGGGTACTCATCAGCGGTGGAACTGGGATTGGACTCGCAAGCCTCTGGCTGGTCATCCGTGGAATGCACCGAAAACGGCGCCCGGATCTCGGCTTCACCCCTGGCGATTGTGGAATCACCGAAAGCGCCTTAACCCCGATGGGCTACGTTTGTTTTGCCGGAGAAATCTGGCCAGCCCAGGCTGTAACCTCAATTCCAGCCGGTGTCCCAGTGCGATTGATCGGAGTTGATGGAATTCGACTTCGTGTTGAACCTGTTTCTCCAGGATCCAGGAAACTCACTGAACCCAGCGGGTGATGAGATTGAGGGAATGCAAAAAGTGGTTAGTGGTTAGTGGTTAAGTACCTTACCGAAAGTTTCCAGACATTTTAACCACGAAAAACACGAAAAACACGAAAAAGATCAACCACTTACCAAACTCAATATCTCAGGAAACTTATGACAAGGTACTTACCAAACCCAATATCTCAGGAAACTTATGACAAGGTACTTAGTACTTGGCTTTTCGAAGGTATTGGTCCCAAAACACCAAATACCAAGTACCAAAAACCAACCACTAACCACTAAGGGACCCAGAAGAAAATAAAATCCCACTGAAATCGGGTTCAGGGTTCAGGGTTCAGGGTTTCGGCGATGAGTTGACTGATCCCACTCCAGATGAAGACTGGGGAACTGGCGGGTACCACGCAACGTGGAGTATCTGGCCCTGAACCCTGAACCCTGAACCCTGAACCCTGAACCCTGAACCCTGGTGGTATGATATTTCCATCCGACTCCCTAACCACTTTCTTCATTCTCAATTCTCAATTCTCAATTCTTCCTTCTTCATCCTCAACTCTTCATTCTTCATTCAAATTTTATGAGCCTGGACTTTCTCAAAACCCTCAATCCACAACAACGTGAAGCCGTTACCACAACCGATGGACCATTGCTGGTTCTGGCGGGTGCCGGTTCTGGGAAAACTCGTGTGATTACATTTCGCATGGCCTATCTGATCCAGGAACGCGGCATCCGACCGGGTCACATTCTGGCGGTCACCTTTACCAATAAGGCGGCGGCGGAAATGAAAGAGCGGGTAACCCAGCTTTTGCCACAAGGCCAAACCCGTTCCACACCAATGGTTTCGACGTTTCACAGCTTCTGTGTGCGATTACTGCGGCGTGATATCAACCGGTTGGGAGGAAACTACACGGGAGATTTCACAATTTATGACTCGGATGACCAGGCCAAAATTGTCAAAAGCTGCCTCAAAGACCTCAATATTGATGAAAAGATGATCCAGCCGCGGGCAGTTCAACACGCCATCAGCGGCGCGAAAAACCAGGGCAAAACAATTGAAGATTTCCTGCAAACCAATGATCCAAAGAAGGTTACCATTGGTCGAGTGTTTAAGCTCTATGAAGAGCGTCTGGCTAATGGCAATGCACTCGATTTTGACGACCTGCTTCTGAAATCAGTCCGCTTGCTGAGAAATTTTCCTGAAGTTCAGGATTATTACAACGACTGGTTCCGGTACATCCTGATTGATGAATACCAGGATACCAACCCACCCCAGTACAGCCTGATCCGCCTGCTCACGCAAAAACAACAAAACCTGTGTGTCGTGGGCGATCCGGACCAGTCTATCTATCGCTTTCGGGCAGCGGATATTCGCAATATTCTGGATTTCGAAAAACATTATCCTGGCGCCAAAATGATCAAGCTGACTGAAAACTACCGCTCCACCAAGGTCATTTTGAGTGCCGCCAACGAAGTCATCCGCAATAATACCGAGCGCAAACCGAAGGATTTGTTCACCAACAACGACGAAGGCGAAAAAATTCGGTACTTTCAAGCCGATTCAGGCGAAGCTGAAGCCAACTTTGTCGTCAACGAACTCAACCGCTGGCAAAAACTCAATCCGCAGATCGACAACCGCGCGGCAATTTTGTATCGCACCAACGCCCAATCACGACTGTTTGAAGAAGCCTGTCGCCGGGCGGGCCTGCCCTACGTGCTGGTTGGCGGGTTTTCCTTCTATCAACGGTCTGAAATCAAAGACGTTATTTCCTACCTGAAACTGGTGCTCAACCCGACGGATCCGATTGCATTTGAACGAATTATCAATACCCCAGCCCGTGGAATCGGGAAAGCGACACTTGATATTTTGTATGCCAGAGCACGCGAGGAAAACAGTTCGCCGTGGGATGCGATGGGAAATCTGATCGCCGAGCAAAAACTCCCTGCCCGTACCACCAACGCGCTCAAACATTTCCAGGAATTCATCCAGCGGTTGATTGATCTTGCCAGCCAGTCTTCGCTTTCGGAACTGGTCAAAGCCGTACTGAACGAAAGCGGATATCTCAAATGGCTCCAGGCTGAAAAAACTGAGGAAGCAGAAAGTCGGCTACTCAATCTTGAAGAACTGGTCAACGCCGCCGTCGAAGCCGAACTCCGCGACGAAACCATCCGTGATTTCATTGACCATGCCGCGCTGGTGGCTGATACCGATTCACTCAAAGAAACAGCCAGAATCACCCTCATGACGATCCACAGCGCCAAAGGACTGGAGTTTCCTCTGGTGTTTGTGGTTGGGATGGAAGAAGGGCTCTTCCCCCACCAGCGGGCGTCAATGAACGTGCACGAAATGGAAGAAGAGCGGCGGCTCTGTTACGTCGCGCTGACCCGGGCCAAAACCCAGTTGTACATTACCCACGCCGAGTGGCGGCGGCAGTACGGAGACGAAATTTTTAATGAACCGTCACGGTTTCTGAAAGAAATCCCGGTTGATAAGATCACTGACCTGACCCTTGGACAAAGCTGGTTGAAATCAATTTCGAGGAAGACCCCAAATGCCTTGAGCGCCACGGCTTCAACCGGTCTGAGCCCCAAATCACCAGCGAAACCACCCGTGGCGCCGCCCAAATCCCCTTTCCCTACTTACAACAGCGTTGACAGCATTCAACAATTTTTCAAACTCCAGCAGGCTCGCAAAGCAGCAGAAACCCAAAACAACCAGCCAGTTCCCAAACCTGGAATCCAGCGCCCCACACCACCTCCGCCACCTACCACATCGTCTCGCGGGTTTAATCCGGGTGATCGTGTTCGTCACGAAAAATATGGCGTTGGGCTCATTCTCAAACGCGAAGATGACAAACTCGTGATCAATTTCCCTGGCTTCGGCATGAAAAAATTTGTTGAATCGGCGGTAAAACTAGAGCGCGTCTGACCCGAATGAAGAATGAAGAACCCTTTTAGTGGTTAGTGGTTAGTTTTTAGTTTTTAGTTCCTGGTTCTTGGTTCTTCTTCGAAGGTATTGATTTCTAACCACCAACCACTAACCACTAACCACTAACCACTAACCACTAACCACTAACCACTAACCACCAACCACCAATCACATTCTCCATTCTTCATTCCCAAATTCCTCTATTCCCTCTTAAAAAAAATCTGTAAAGTAACACCGTCTGTTCCGCGAGCAAGACCACCCCTAAAATCCCAAAAAATAGCTCCAAGGGCATCCAGGTTTATGAACAAGGAATTTGAAGATAGCTCCTCTACAGTTCCTGTATTTGAGGTAGAACGAGAAGCCAGTCTCCAGGTGTCATCGCATGTCCAGGTGTTTGAGGGGGAAATCGCAATTGCGGAAGAAGCCGACCTGTTTTTGAAACGAGGTGATTTTACCCGCGAAGAACTGGTCGAACGGCATCGGTTCCTGATCAAAAAATACCGCAGCCTGATGAAACAGGCGACCAAGATCGTGAAAGTGGGAGATAGCACCCAGGCCCGGTTGATTCGGACACAACACGAACTTGACAAACAAAATGAAGAACTGGCCAAAATGGTTGAGCAATTGCGCATTTCCGAGCACAAAGCCCTTGAAGCCAATCGCGCCAAAAGCACCTTTCTGGCCAATATGAGCCATGAATTGCGGACACCGCTCAATGCGATTTTAGGATTTGTCCAGGTGATGCAGCGCCGTCAGGGTCGTGATGTGGAAGATACCGAAAACCTGCAAACGATTATGCGGAGCGGAGAACACCTGCTTGGGCTCATTAACGATGTTTTGTCCATTTCAAAGATCGAAGCTGGAAAAATCACTCTGACCGAACACACCTTTCACTTGCCGAAGTTGCTGCTCGGCATCGAAGAAATGATTCGGGTCAGAGCCCAATCCAAAGGATTGCAGTTGAGTTTTGAAATATCACCCGAGGTCCCCGAATATGTGCTCGGAGATGAAGGCAAACTCCGCCAGGTGCTCATCAATTTGCTGGGAAACGCGGTCAAGTTCACTGAGCGTGGACAGGTTACGCTCCGGGTGTTTTGGTCAAACAATATCGCGACGTTTGAGATCGAAGATACCGGCCACGGGATCTCAAAAGAAGAACAAACCAAGCTTTTTGAACCATTTGTACAAACCGAGAGTGGCCAGAAATCAACCGAAGGCACGGGTCTGGGACTCGCCATCAGCCGCAATTTTGTGAATTTGATGGGTGGTGAAATTTGGGTTCGGAGCGAACTGGGTGAAGGCACCGTTTTTTGCTTTACCGCCTGGATGCCGCAAAGTTCGCGCGAATCATCCGCTCCGACGCTGGAAAGAGTCATCGGACTGGCCAACAATCAGCCGGCTCCCCGCATTTTGATCGTGGATGACAAAACGGAAAACCGGCAGATTCTTTCCAAATTGCTCACGCCGGTTGGATTCCAGGTGGCTGAAGCCATCAATGGGGTCGAAGCCATCACTCAGTTTGAGAAATACCGACCCGACCTGATTTTTATGGATTTGCGGATGCCAATCCTGGATGGATATGAAGCCACCAGAGCCATTCGTCAACTTGAATTGGAGCTTTTGGCAGTGGGCGAATCAACGGAAATAAATAAACGGAGTGTGATTATTGCGCTCTCTGCCATGGCGTTTGAGCATGACCGGGAAGCGGTTCATAACGCCGGCTGCGACGGGTTTCTCGCCAAACCATTTCGGGAAGAAGATTGTTTCGAAGTGTTGCGCCAACACCTGAACCTCAAGTTCATATATGAATCAACTACCCCACACAAGGCAACAGTGTCCACGACTTCCACGACTCACCAGGCACTGACCAGAGAGCGGTTGGCGGCGCTGCCCAAATCACTTCAGGAAGAGTTGCACCAATCACTGATTCGCGGTGATACCCAGATTGCCGGCGATGTTGTCCGACGGGTTCGCCAATTTGACGCTTCGCTGGCGGAAGAGCTGATGAATACCGTCAAAACCTATTGTTTTGACGAAGTTCTGGATTTGCTGGAGACCATTTAAGGGCGAGTAGCGAGTAGGGAGTAGCAAGTAGTCAATCCAATACAGATTGCACAGAATCTTCACTGGTTCTAATCCCCCAAATTTTGTGGGTGATAGGCAAAACACTTTAAAATGGACTCATTTTAAGGCTTTTTGCTTCATTTCTGAGCTTATCCTCAGAAAATACAGGGATTAACACTGTTTAAGAAAACCAAAGTTATCAGTGAAAAATTCCTAAACTTTTTCTGACTACTCGCTACTCGCTCTTGTTTCGCTACTTCACCACTTCGCGACACGAAACAATGCTGAACCGCCGGATTATCCTTTCCTATGTGGCCTGCCTGCTCGGTTTTTTGAGTCTGGCACTTGCCGTTTTGACCGACTCCGATAAACGTTTTCAAATCGACATCACAATCTCTCAAGCCGTGCAATCCTTTTCCTTGCCTGGGGTTGAGGCTGGAATGAGGCTTATTTCATTTCCCGGGAATCATTCACTGGCAGATCTGGCCTGGGGCTGCCTGATTTTTGCATTTCTGCTGTGGAAGGGGCGGAAAGTGGCGGGATATGCATTTGCATTGTCGGCAGGCGGTGGGACATTACTCAACATGATCGTCAAGGAGCTGGTGGCACGTCCCCGTCCCACCAGTGAACTGGTCCAGCAACTGGTTCAGGAAACATCCTTGAGCTTTCCCTCAGGTCATGTGATGCACTATGTCACCTTTTATGGGTTTCTGCTGATTCTCATCAATGAAGAGCCCTTCCCACGATGGCTCAAAACCAGTTTGAACGCCCTGTGTGGAATACCAATTCTCCTGATTGGAACTTCGCGGGTATTCTTGGGAGCTCACTGGCCAAGCGACGTCACGGCAGGTTATTTCCTTGGGGGATTCTGGCTAGGGCTCAGCATCTGGCTCTACCACCAGTGGAAGGCGAAATCGAATGAAGAAATCATCTAGTGGTTAGTGGTGAGTAGTGAGTGGTTAGTGGTTAGTGATGCGAATGAAGAGTTGAAATTGAGACTTCAAAATCAACAATTTACAGACAGCAAATTGAACGTCTGAAATTTGAGATTTTGATAAACCCTTTGTTTTCAACAAACAATTTTTTCAACCCTTAACTGGCATTAGTGATTAGTCATTAGTTCCTGGCTTCTGACTTTCTTCGAAAGTACTGATTTCTAACCACTAACCACTAACCACTAACCACTAACCACTAACCACTAACCACTAACCACTAACCACCACTAACCACTCACCACTGATATTTCCTTCATTCTCCATTCTTACAGGGCTAAACCCTTGCGGGTTCAGTGGTCGCCATAATATGCTGAAGTCCTTCCGACAAGCCTCATGTTTCAACCGAAAGGACTCCGTGTATGTGGGATCAACTTTTAGGCTGGCTTCTCTCCTGGCTTCTGGACCTGCTGGGTGGGATACAACTCCGATTGTGGATTGGCTTTTTGATGTTTTTGGTGTTTTACACCCTGTTCACCTTCTGGTCCTACCGGTTTTCAATCCGCTCAGTTGGTATCCGTGAAGCAACCTACTCACAATCAATCTGCGTCCGGCTGGTGGATCTGGCTTTGTTTGGGTTGCTGTTTTTTACCGGCTGGTATTTTCCACTGGGAATTCCGCTCCTGCTCGCGGCAAGGGTCCTCAGCTTTATGATCTTTTTTAAGGCTGAATTTGGAAAAGCCTTGCTTGGCGTCTTGTTGAGCCTTTTTCTGGCGGTAGTGTTTACGATTCTCTACACCATTTTTCTGGGCCTGTGGTTTTGGTTTTTTGGCAGCTTGCCGTTTTGATTCTCTGAAAGGAGCAAGAAGCTGTGCCGACTGGACCACTGAAACGACTTTTGTTTGAAGCTGACACTGGTCTCCAGCCCGATGTTCACGGCTGTAGACAGGTTCTGCGAGTTATGTGGAACGGCATTTATGTGGGCCGGGTATTGCAAAGCCTTGAAACCTCGACCTGGGGGAATGATCAGGAACTTGGCACCTACCCGTGGAAAACACCTGAAGAGGCTTCCTTTCACCTGATTGGACGCAACGAAGTCACTCGACTGGCACTTCAGGAAAGCTATGAATGGAATGTTTATTTGGCTGATACCGGTGGATTTTGGATGGGCCCCTTTCCTTCACGCGAAGAAGCTGAACGTGCTGTCCACACCACTGCCGGGTTTGACCTCCCTTTTGCCAGCCAGATCCGCCAGGATCCGGTTGGAACAGCCAAAAACTATCTGACTTCGAAATGAAGAATTGAGAATGAAGAATGTGGTTAGTGGTTAGTGGTTAGTGGTTAGTGGTTAGAAATCAATGCTTTCAAAGAAGAACCCAAAACCAATCACCAACCACTAACCACTAACCACTAGATGGTTTCTTCATCCTCAATTCTTCATCCTTCATTCCCCTCAAATTCTCAACAAAGGTATTTTTTCTGTATATGACTAAGTTTAAAGTTCTTGTCTGCGGTAACTTAGCCGAAGACGGTCTGGCTGTGTTCCGGGCCGCGGACAACGTTGAACTGGATGTAAAGCCGGAATTAAAAGAAGACGAACTGGTCGCCTGCATCGGCCCCTATCACGGGCTGGTGGTCCGTAGCGACACCAAACCAACCGCCAAAGTTATTACCGCGGCTGAAAACCTGAAAGTTATTGGCCGGGCCGGCACCGGCGTTGATAACATTGATGTCAAAGCCGCCACCAAGCGTGGTGTGGTTGTCATGAATACCCCTGGCGGTAATACCGTCACCACCGCCGAACATAGCTTTGCGCTGTTAATGGCTCTGGCTCGCAACATTCCACAAGGCACGGCTTCGCTCAAAGCTGGCCGGTGGGATCGAAAAAAGCTGATGGGAGTTGAATTGTGCAACAAAACCATCGGCATCCTTGGGTTTGGAAAAATCGGCAGCGAAGTGGCATCACGTGCGATTGGGTTTGGCATGCGTCCAATTGCCTATGACCCATACCTGACCAAAGAAGCCGCCAACAAGCAAGGTGTCGAACAGGTCACCCTCGATGAACTCTTTGCCCGGTCAGACTTTATCACCGTTCATACTCCATACACCCCAGAAACGGCCAACTTGCTCAACCGGACCGCTTTTTCAAAGATGAAACGTGGCGTCCGGATCGTGAACTGTGCCCGCGGCGGTCTCATTGACGAACTCGCCCTCGTGGATGCCATCAAAGAAGGAATCGTCGCCGGTGCCGCCCTCGACGTGTTTGAAACCGAACCCCCTCCCGCCGATCATCCGCTGTTGAAACTTGAACAGGTCATTTATACCCCTCACCTGGGCGCCTCCACCCAGGAAGCACAGGTATCGGTGGCCGTGGCCATCGGTCACCAGATGGTGGATTTCTTCCGAACCGGTGCTGTGTTTGGTGCCGTCAACGCCCCATCGGTCAGCGCTGAAATCCTGGCGGAAGTCGGTCCCTATATCACCCTGGGTGAAAAACTTGGGTCCTTCCAGGGCCAGGCGTTTGGGCATAACCTCAAACGGGTCAATATTGAATATAGCGGGGATGTGGCCAGCTTTGATGTCCGCCCGATTGCCCAGGCCATTCTGGTCGGGTTGTTAGGTCCAACCAGTGATCGAATCAACTTTGTGAACGCCCTGTTGATTGCTGAAGAGCGTGGCATCAAAGTCACTGAATCGAAGCAACACAAATCAACCGATTTTGCGAGCCTGATTACCATCACGGCTGAAACCACTGACGAGGAAAGCACCATCGCCGGCGCCTTGTTTGGACAAAAGGATTTGCGCATCGTCCGGGTCAATGGATTTCCACTCGAAGCCATCCCTCAGGGCAATATGCTCCTGTGTACCAATCGCGACCTGCCCGGTGTGTTAGGCCGCATTTGTGCGAAGCTGGGTGAAGAAAATATTAATATCGCCCGGCTGTACCTTGGCCGAAAAGAAATTGGCGGCAAAGCGATTTTGC
Organism: Acidobacteriota bacterium; assembly: GCA_016208495.1. Taxonomy (NCBI): domain Bacteria; kingdom Pseudomonadati; phylum Acidobacteriota; species Acidobacteriota bacterium. Next base: position 53,209 of record JACQXX010000148.1, read on the forward strand.
TCGCTCAAATTGACAATGAAATTTCAGATGACGTGACGGCGGCGCTCACCCAGGTGCCGGATGTTCTTTCCGCTCGAAAGATTCAGTTGTAAACCACCCCTATTTCAGCAATAATCGCAAACTCGTCACCCACACCTTCGGCGAGTTTGCGATTCAATCATCAACATTCAAACCAACTCTTTCCCCGCAAAAGGGCGCTCCCTTCCTGACTTGCCCTGGTTTGGATATTGGCGAACGAATTCAAGCTCTCTCTCGCCAATTTTTTTCATCAAATTATGAATGACGAGTTATGAACAAGTAGTCACACCATAAACCGTGATGAGTCATTTTCTTACCTGTGAGTCACCCTCAATTTCCGTGCTCTATAGCGGTGTTACTCGTACCTCCACTGGGGCGGTGTCATCCCCCACAATTCACAGGTATAACACCATTGTGGAATGCCCCTATCGCATGAGCAAGAAGCTAAGTTGTTGATAAACTTGTATTTCTCTCAGCCATTAGCCCGATACCCTCAGCCCCAAGTGGTATAACCCAGATTTTCCACCAGCAATCAGCACTGCCCACCATGTGTACCGGAATAGCAACTTGACCAGGACTCAGGCTATGTCAGCAGAACCACTCATATCAAAGGGACAAGAGCGATTGGCGGCACTTGAGCAATATGGATTGCTGGGTGAAGTTCCGGCAGATGCCACCTTTGATCGAGTAACAAATCTGGCCGTTCGATTATTTGAGGTACCGCTGGCACTCATCTGCTTTGTCGGAAGCGACCGAAAACAGGTTATTGCCCGGTCGGGAACCGATATCAGCCTGGCTGAATCAGAGGCAGGTTTTTGCAGCCTGACGGTTGACTCTGATGCACCCGTTGTGATTACCGACCCAGTCCATACAGCCGTTACCCTTGGCATCCAGCTCCCGCCGAATTTTCCCTTTCCGATTGAGTTTTACGTGGGTGTACCGCTGCGGCTTCCAAATGGGCTGGCGGTTGGCAGCTTGAGCCTGGTTGACCAGCACAGCCGTGTTTTTTCAGAAACTGATCTTGCTTCACTGATTGATTTGGCCATCGTGGCTTCAGACCATCTGGCCCTCAAAATTGTCACCCAGTCCCAGAGTCGAACCGAAGAAATCCTCAAACAGCATAGCCAGGTTCTGGTTCAACTTTCGAGCCGCGAAGCAGCCCACCGTGGCGATTTACCGACTGAACTCCGAGCCATTGCCAAAGTGGCGGCTGATACGCTGGCGGTTGACCGGTGTGGAATTTGGCTCCTCAACGACGATAAAACCCAGTTGATCAGCCAGGATGTGTATAGCCGACACACCGGCTTGCATGGTCGGAACCCAAATCTGCTGACAGCCGATTATCCTCACTATGTCAAAGCTCTGGCCGAAGAACGCATCATTGCCGCCAGTGATGCGGTTCGGGATTTTCGGACTCAAGAATTTGCCCCAGCTTATTTTCTCCCACATCACGTTGCATCTACTCTTGATGCCCCCATCCGATTGGGTGGACAAATTATCGGTGTTATCTGCCTCGAACATTGTGGCCACATTCGCCACTGGACCATTGAAGAGCAACAATTTGCTGGATCGCTGGCTGATCTGGCATCACTGGCCGTGGAAGCCTCTGAACGCCGCGAAGCTGAGGAAGCCCTGCGTAAAAGCGAGGAACACTATCGGAAACTCTTTGAAAATGCCGATGACATCATCTATAGCCACGATTTGACGGGGAAGATTTTGACGGCCAACGGCGCAACCGAACGCTTAATCGGCTATACCGTGCCTGAAGTACTAACCAAAAATATTTTTGATCTGGTGGCCCCCGAATATCAATTGCCAATTCGGAAAACGATGTCGCCAAAGCGCGTCCAGGCTGATTCGCCAGCCAACAACACCTCACTGGTGACGTTTTTTCAGTTTGAGGTCGTCACTAAAGATGGCCGCCGAACCTGGGTTGAAGCCAATACCCAACCTATCATCGAAGGCAACCGAATTGTTGGTGTTCAAGGCATCGCCCGCGATATTTCCAAACGGCGTCAAATTGAAGAACAACTGCGCAAAAGCGATGAACGCTTTCAACTTGTGGCGCGTGCCACCAATGATGCCGTTTGGGATTGGGACATCCCCAATGATGTACTGTGGTGGAATAATGGACTGCAGGTCCTGTTCGGCCATCAACCTGATCAAATTCAACCCCGAATTTCCTGGTGGTTTGACCAGATTCATCCAGACGACCGGGAGCGAGTTCGCACCGGGATCATGAACTGCCTCAATCAGCGGGAGAAAAACTGGTTGGATGAATACCGTTTCCACCGGGCTGACGGCTCAATCGCCCACGTCTTTGACCGGGGCTTTGTGGTCTTTGACCAGGAGGGGCACCCCTCCCGCATGATCGGTGCCATGCTTGATATCACGGCCCGAAAACAAGCCGAGGAGGCACTTCACGAAAGTGAGGCCCTCTATCGAACCCTGTTTGAAAATGCACCGATTGGTCTCGGGATTGCTGATATGGACGGCAATCTGATCGGATTTAACCGCGCCATTTTGGAGCCGGGTGGCTATATGGAAGAGGATATCCACCGCATTCAGAACGTCGGTGATCTCTACCTTGATGAAGCCCAGCGTAACACCATCCGGGATCTGTTTGAAAAACATGGATTTGTCCGGCAACAGGAGGTTCGATTCCGACGCAAAGCAGGCGGCTATTACGATGCCCTGCTGAGCCTGGTACCAGTTCGGATCAAAGGCCAGCCATGTATTCAGGCGATGGTTGAAGATATCACCGACCGCAAACGGGCCAGTGAAGCTTTAAAACAAAGTGAACTCCGCTATCGCACCATTTCCGAAGTGACCTCTGATTATGCCTATGCGGTTCGAATCGAGCCGGATGGGACAATGGTCCGCGAATGGATTTCGGGCGCGTTTTCACACATCACGGGCTATACCGTTGAAGAACTCGACGCCGCCATCAACTGGCGCAATGTCGTGCATCCAGATGATTTTGAAATTGGACGCGAACACCTGGTTACCATCCGCAAGGGTCAGCCTAATACCTGTGAGCTCCGAATCCGAACCAAAACTGGAACTGAACGCTGGCTCCGTGTCCAGGGCCAGCCCGTCTGGGATGAAACTCACACCCAGGTGATTCAGTTTTATGGTGCGGCCCAGGACATTACCGAGCGCCGGCTGGCCGAACTGGCCCTCAAAGAAAGCGAAGAACGCTTCCGCGATCTATTTGAAAATGCCACCGATCTGATTTACATCCATGATTTGCAGGGGAATTTTACCTCGATTAATGGTGCCACGGAGCGCATTACCGGCTATTCCCGCGAAGAAGGGCTGCAGATGAACATTCGTCAGATTGTGGCGCCTGAATATTTGAACCTCGCCCGGCACATGATTGCAGCCAAGCTCAACGGCGATGCGTCCACCACCTATGAAATTGACATCATTGGCAAGGATGGACGGCGGGCATCACTGGAAGTCAGCACCCGATTGCTGGTTGAAAATGGCCAGCCAGTTGGGGTTCAAGGCATTGCCCGCAATATTACGGAACGCAAACAGGCTGAAAAAGCCCTGCGTGAATCCGAAGAACAATACAAGCTCCTGTTTGCCAGCAACCCCCATCCGACCTGGATTTATGACCTTGAAACCCTCGCCTTTGTGGTCGTCAACGATGTGGCCATTGAGCATTATGGCTATAGCCGCGAGGAGTTTCTCTCGATGTCGGTTCTGGACATGCGGGTTCCAGAAGAAATCCCCTTATTTCAAAAACATCTCAACAACACGGCCCGGCAAAAAATTGAGCGCTCTGGAATCTGGCGACATCGGAAAAAAGACGGCAGCGTGATTGAAGTTGAAACCACATCGCACGAATTAATGTTTGGTGGCCGAGCCTGTCGGATTGTCCTGGCCAATGATGTGACCGAACGCAATCAAATGGAGTCGGCGCTCCGTGAAAGTGAAGCCAAAAATCGAGCACTGCTGGATGCCATTCCCGATTCAATTTATCGAATCAGCCACGATGGCACCCTGCTTGACATGAAACTTCGGCGGAATTTTGAAGAACCCCTCCAGTCAATTATGGATGTGGGCGATAACATTTTTCACATCCTGCCGCCTCAAGTCAGCGAAGGTGCCCGTCAGGCAATTGAACTCGTTTTTTCCACCCGTGAAACACAGATTTATGAGTATCAGTTTTTCCTCAAAGACCAGGTACGGGACTTTGAGGCACGGTTTGCCCCGGTTGAAGGCAAAAATGAAGTGCTCACGATGGTTCGAGACATCACCATCCGCAAACGGCTGGAACGTGAGTTGATTTCCGCCCGCGAGGCTGCCCTGGAAGCCGTCCGGATCAAGTCGGAGTTCCTGGCCATGATGAGCCATGAAATTCGGACCCCGCTCAACGGCATTCTGGGCATGACCACCCTGTTGCTCGATACCAACCTCCACGAAATTCAAAGTGATTATGCCAAGACAATCTATACCTCGGGCGAAGCCCTGTTGACCATCATCAACGATATTCTGGACTTCTCCAAAATCGAAGCCGGGAAAATCGAGCTTGAGGAAATTGATTTTGACCCACGCCGGGTAATCGAAGATGTGGTTGAAATGCTGGCTGAACGCGCTGATGCCAAACAACTCGAACTGGCCTATCAGGTTCGGCATTCAGTACCTCCCCGGCTGTGCGGCGACCCGAGCCGGTTGCGACAGGTCCTGACCAACCTGACGGCCAACGCCATTAAATTTACCGACACAGGTGAAGTGGTCATTCGAGTCAGCGTTGAAACTGAAAACAAAGAGTTTGTGGACCTGTCATTTGAGGTCATTGATACCGGAATAGGGATTCCGGAGCAGGTTCAGGAACGGTTGTTTCAATCATTTACCCAGGCTGATAGCTCAACAACACGAAAATACGGAGGCACGGGACTCGGACTTGCCATTTCCAAGCAACTGGTCGAATTGATGGGCGGGAAAATCAGCGTCACCAGCCAGCCTGAAAAGGGATCAATTTTTCGATTTACGGTTCGATTAAAACGCCCCCACGAACCACTCCCCGCTGATTTGACCCAAATTGACTTTTCCCACCTCAATACCTTGATTGTGGATGACAATGCCACCAATCGCTCTATTTTAAGGGAGTTGATGATTTCTTGGGGAATGCACAGCGAAGAAGCGGAAGATGGTCTCCAGGCCCTGGCTAAACTCGAAGAAGCCCGTGATGAAGGCCGACGGTTTGATTTTGCGATTCTCGACCTGATGATGCCGGGGATGGATGGTTTTGATTTGGCGCATGCCATTCGGGCCAATCCAGCTTATGAAACCATTAAACTCATTCTGTTGACATCGTTTAGTCAGCGCGGCCATGGCGAAAAAGCACGTCAGGCCGGTATTGCGACGTATCTGACAAAACCGATTCGACAATCCCAGTTGTTTAACTGCATGGCCTTGCTGGCACCACAAACCCACCAGCCGACGATACCTGACACCACGAAAACCATTACCCTCACCACGACCTCAATGCCGCCAGGCTTTAAACCGAAATTTGGCCGAATTCTGCTGGTTGAAGACACAGACGTCAATCAGCGGGTGGCTCAGTTGATGATCGAACGACTTGGGTATGAAGTTGATGTCACCTCAAATGGCTATGAAGCCCTGGAAGCACTTGAAAAAAGGTCATATGCCATGGTGTTTATGGACTGTCATATGCCGGGGCTGGATGGATTTGCCGCAACGGTCGAGATTCGACGGCGAGAAGCACTTCAGAACCGACTCACTTTTGGCACAACTGGCGGAGCAGGACCACCACGGCTTCCAATCATTGCCATGACAGCAAATGCCCTCAAAGGGGATCGCGAACAATGTCTGGTGGTCGGAATGGATGACTATATTTCCAAACCTATAAAGATCAGTACATTAAGCGAAATTATCGAACGCTGGATCAAGGTGGCGCACACTCAGATCAATCCCCTTCCTCTGGAAGATATGCCAACTGATCCACCACGCCCAGATCCGATTGATCCGGAAATACTGGCCGGATGGCGGGAACTTCGAATCGAAGGCGCCCCAGACCCGCTCGAAGAAATTTTCATGCTGTTTTTAAGCGGCATTGCTGAACGATTCCTGAAAATCGAACACGCGATTGCCCATCGCGATTACCAGGGGGTGCGAGAGCTGGCTCATAGTTTGAAAGGCAGCAGCAGTACATTTGGTGCCATGCGGCTTGCCGAACTGTGCACCACGCTTGAAGCCCTTGCCAAAGCAGGCGATCTGTCCCATTCAACTTCACTACTGGGACAGATTAAAGAGGAATTTGAACGCGTCGAGTGGGTCTTGAAAAATGAGTTTGGGAAAAATGGGAATTGAGCGAAGTAGCGAAGTAGCGAAGTAGCGAAGTAGCGAAGTAGCGAAGTAGCGAAGTAGCGAAGTAGCGAAGTAGCGAAGTGCTTCAGCCTTGATTCCCAGTCCTGGTCTGTCAACCTCTAAACTTGTTGTCTTGGACTATTTCGCTATTTCGCTATTTCGCTATTCACTATTTCACTCAAAGTGGGGTACCACAAATGAAAGGCATTATATTGGCGGGTGGATCAGGAACACGGCTTCATCCGATTACGCGTGTTGTCAGTAAGCAATTGTTGCCGGTTTATGATAAACCGATGATTTATTACCCGTTATCGGTTCTGATGCTGGCCGGGATTCGGGAAATTCTGATTATCTCCACTCCAGATGACCTGCCCAAGTTTGTCCACCTCATGGGAGATGGCTCCCAAATCGGAGTTCAATTTACCTACGCCGTTCAACCCCGTCCCGAAGGTCTGGCCCAGGCGTTTACCATCGGAAGATCATTTATAGGCGTTGATTCGGTTTGCTTGATTTTGGGCGATAATATCTTTTTTGGTCACGGGTTATCAGAATTACTGAAGCGAGCGGCGGCGCTTGAATCCGGCGGATTGGTGTTTGGGTATCCAGTGAGCGACCCAGAACGGTATGGCGTGGTTGACTTTGATAAAGCCGGGAATGTGCTCTCCATTGAAGAAAAACCACAGCACCCGAAATCAAAATTCGCCGTCCCTGGCCTCTATTTTTTTGACAATTCGGTAGTCGAAATTGCGTCCAATTTAAAGCCTTCAGCCCGCAATGAACTGGAAATCACCGATGTGAACCGTGAATACCTGCGACGTGGGACGCTTCGGGTGGAACTCCTGGGCCGTGGATTCTCCTGGCTCGACACTGGCACCCACGAAGCGCTGCAACAGGCATCGCTCTTTGTGCAGGTCATTCAGGAACGGCAGGGACTTCAGGTGGCCTGTATTGAAGAAATTGCCTATCGCGAAGGGTTTATTTCCGCCAACCAACTCCGGGCCCTGGCGGCACCGCTTCTGAAAAGCGGGTACGGAAAGTACCTGATGGATATTTTGAACGAAGACCTGAAATGAAACTGGCTTGCCTCGATGTACAATACCGTGACCTGGATGCGACTGCTGGCTGTGTCATATTTGAAAACTGGACGGAATCGTCACCAACTCAAGAATTGACGACGATTGTCAGTCCAATTGCGGCCTACGAACCAGGGAAGTTTTATCGGCGCGAACTTCCCTGCCTTCGGGCGGTTCTGGATCTGGTCAGCGATCCGCTTGATGTGATTATTGTGGATGGATTTGTCTGGCTCGAACATGGCACCCCTGGGTTGGGCGGTCACCTGTATGCGGCACTCAAGAAAGCCGTTCCCGTGGTGGGAGTTGCCAAAACCAAATTTCTGGGCGCCACGTCGGTCACTGAAGTTTTTCGTGGTCTGAGCAAGTCTCCGCTTTATGTCAGCGCCGCCGGGATGGAACTTGATGAAGCAGCTCAATCCATTCAAAACATGCACGGGCCGTATCGAATCCCAACGCTATTGAAACGGGTTGACCAGTTGTGCCGGAAAACAACGGGCTGAAGGCTTGGGGCTGAGGGCTTGGGGCTGAAGAAAATGGGATGAAGACTCGCAAGCTGGGGCTGAAGTCTTCAGTTCGACTTCTTCAGCCCTCAGCCCCAAGCCCTGTTTTTTTCAGCCTTTGGCCTTTAAAACCACCAGCGTGATGTCATCTTCAATCAGTCGAGTGGAATTACCTGAAAATGTCCGGGTGACTTCCAAAAAAGAACGCGAGTCATCCAGGATCGCATCGCGGAGTTCTTCAGCCCGGCAGGTACCATTTTCAAGGATGGCCTGCTCCAAACGCTCATACCCAAACATGGCGCCAGTGGCATTTTGGGCTTCAATAATGCCATCACTATAAAACACGATGGCATCACCCGGTTCCAGGGTTCGGTGCAGTACCGGAAATTCGCAGTTTCGCCGGACTCCGAGTGGGTAAGCTGAACTCTCCAGCGCTTCAACAGTACCAGTAGCAGCATGATACAGATAAGGTGGCGGATGGCCCGCGTTTGACAGTTCCAGGGTCAAAGTTCGGCTGTCAATGACACCATAGGCAAACGTCATCAGGTTTTTCCGACTCCCAGCCGAGCAAATTAAATTGTTCATGGCATACATCACGGCGCTGGGTGTGGCGTTAATGCTAATTTGATTGAGGAGCCCACCTTTCCCCAGGGCCATCAATAAACCGGAAGACACTCCGTGACCCGTGACATCTCCGACGGCAATGGCAAATGTGGTTGGATTCAGCAAAAAGTATTCATAGTAATCACCACCCACGTCATTGGCTGAAACTGAATATCCAGCACATTCAAACCCCGGTAGAATCGGATCAATGCTCGGCAACAGGCTTTGCTGCATTGTCCGGGCAATTTCCAGTTCACGTTTGAGGCTTGCTTCCTCGGCCATCCGCCGAATGAGCAATGAGTTTTCCAATCGTAAGGCGGCGGCTTCAGCCATGGCCATCAACAAATCTTTATCCTCAGGGGTGTAGGGTTCTTCAGAGAGTTTCGGTCCTAAACTGATACAGCCCAACAAACCATCCTTGGTTGCCAGTGGCACCAGCAGGTTGGCGTTGATTTGAATGAGGAGATTGCGTTCCTGTTGATAGAACTCAACCACATTGGAAAAAGGATTCCCCCGATCCTGTTGAATCAATCGCTCCGTCCAGGCATCAGCCGTGTTGTAGTAAACCTCAAGCGGGCCGCCTGATTTGGCAAGTTGTTTCATCACCAGTGAGCCACCCGGCAGTAACAACTCAGTATCAATCCGGCCCTGGGTGGAAACATCAAATTGACATACATAGGCCCGCAACCGCGGATTTCCCGGTGTGTCGTGGTTAAACTTCAAAAAGTGGGGCTGCAGAAAAACCACCACTCGATTCACCAGCAAAGTGGTTCGGATCCGTTCCGCTACACACTGGATAACTTCTTCCACCTGAGTCAGTTGGCGCATCGAGCGTCCCAAATCACTCAGCACCTGTTGCGGTTGATAGGCATTGCGGAAAAATGCCCGGTCAATCATGGCCTGCAACTGTGGATTGATTTTCCACATGGCAAGCAACCCCAGGGCACCGAGAAAATAGGAAATGCCGTGACGGACAATATCAGGTGGAGAATATTGAAAAGCCAGAAAAACGTTGCGGGCAATAATCGTGGCCGGGTACATCACCAGCAAAAACAGGATCACGACTTCGACCAGCAGGTATCCATAGGAAACAAAGGCGTGCTGCAATCCCCGCCGAAGAATCTGTTTAATTCCCAGCACCTGGTGTTTGACAATCGTGTAGGCAAACGACAATGGAAAGAGTGTAAACAACGCCAGGCAGGTGGCAACCAGCCACTGCGGGTAATCGCGAAGTTCAATCACACGATGGCGAAGAAAGCTGATGACCATTAAACCCAGCGTCGGGCCACATCCCACAATAATCCCGAGCGTCATCACCCGAAACCGGCGACGCTGATCAGCATCGAGCGTCCCCTGGGTCAATCCTGACAAAACAGCTCCAAAATAGCCAATCACGGGCAAAACCGAAATAAAACTATCAATAAACTGGTAGGTCAGGGTTCCATATTGGGCTGCGGCTTCAAACGAATAGGTATAGGTCAACAGCGACACCACCCCAATCGGCGTCACCGCCAGCAACGTGGCCAGATACAGTCTTCGCAACCACGACCAGTGCGAAGCAAACAGCGAAACACCAGGAAATTCAGAGAAAAAGGCAAAACACCAGTACCCTGAAAACCAGTACGCCACGTTGATGTAGAGCACAAAAAACGGCAGCAACCAGGTCGGCAGGGAGTGCAAGTTAAAGCTAAATAAAACCCCAATCGAAATAAAAAATAAGCCCCCAAGTTGAGCCGTTCGGTCCTCCCACCGCAACCAGCAAATCCCCAGCCCGATGAGCGTACACAGGGTTGAAATGACCAGGGAGATGAAGTAATAGAAGAACGAATAGGAAAAGAGTTCAATCGGTGGCGGGAGCAACTCAATGGCCTGATTCAGGATCTGCCCATCTGCTTTTCGGATCGAGATTTCAAGGCTGTGAGTTCGCTGGGCACGGCGAATGAGTTTGGTAAAATGGGCGTAACTTTGGACTGGTTCCCCGCCAATTGAGAGCACCTCATCACCCTTCACAAGGCCCACCCTGGCGACGGGGCTGCCTGGTCGGACATCAATCACTTTAAATTGACGAGTTGGCAGATCATAGTCGGCGGCAAACCCGACTCGTGAATGGAAAAAGAAGGTCTCAGAGGCAAAGAAAGTCCGTCCGCCGGTATAAAACAACGCGCAAAACGTCAAAATTACCAGCAGAAATCGAGGTGTTTTAGTGCTTGGTCGTGTCCTGGCCATGGCGCTCAAATAACCCTGGGAAAAATAAATCAGTAATAACAATGACAGAGTCTAACCTGAGGTCAAGAGCAGATTACCAAATTTTTGAAGGGAAAAAGGTGATTTTTGAAGAGTTGGTGGAATATGTGCCGCCGACTCCACGGATTACACCTGTATTTGATGCCCTGCACGGATTGGCTTTTTCAGCCGATTTGAGAGCCCAGGTCAAGCGGATTGGTAAAATGAGTGGCAAATGGGTCCGACACAAAAAGTTGATAAACTTTTTGAACGCTCACTTTACTTTTGCGTTTCAGAAATTTGGTTTTTGGTGTTCACAATCCCAATTTCCTCCAGAACCTGTTATAGTGAACACGCTCTTTCCGCCAAACACCCAAACCATATCAGCTTTTCCATCCGCTTAGAATCTGCCACCAGGACATCTTCTGGTGCAAGCCACGTCCACCGGGCAGACTTCATCACCTTTTTGGCTCATCAGGGCGGAATTTTGGATCAAGGAGAATCAAGGCTATGACGTTTACAGCCATTTTCAGGCATTGCGGGTTGAGAAGGATTATCGTGGCTACCGTTTTGCTTCTGTCAGGATTTGGATCGGCAACCGGGTTTGCCCAGGAGCCGGCTTCCCCGCCACCAACCCCACCTTCCAAAGATTCTTCTCCACCCTCAAAAAACCCGCCGCCGGTTCCTTCCAAGAACGTTGATGAGCCCATCATCCGGGCACAAACCAATCTGGTGACCCTCACCGTCACGGTTACCGATCCGGCTGGACGCTTTGTGACTGGTCTGGAGCAGGACCATTTTGAAGTCTTTGACAATAAGGTTTTACAGAAAATTGAATTTTTCAGCGATGAAGACGCTCCGGTTTCGGTCGGTATTATTTTTGACTTGTCGGGGAGTATGCGCGGTCGGGTTCACCGCGCCCAGGAAGCACTGCGCAAATTTCTCGATGCCTGTCACGAAGAGGATGAATTCTTTCTGGTTGGCTTTAACTCGGTGGCCAAACTGTTGTCTGACTTTACCCCGGATGGTGAAAAACTGGCCAATATGCTGACGCTGTCTGAGACCAAAGGCCAAACGGCACTTTATGATGCGTGCTATATCGGGGTTGAAAAAGTTCGTGAAGGTCGCCATACCCGCCGGGCACTCATCATCATCAGCGACGGTCAGGATAACAACAGCCGCTATAGTTATCGCGAAGTTCGACAACTGGTGAAAGAAACCGATGTTCAGGTGTATGCCATTGGCATTACCAATGTCTTTTACGGCAGCACCATTGACATGCAAGGTCAGGTTATTCTTGAAGAACTGGCCCGGTTAACCGGTGGGCGGGCCTTCTTTCCCAACAACGATCTTGAAATGCAGGAAGTCATTGCCCGCATTGGAGTTGAATTACGTCACCAGTACAGTATCGGCTATACCCCAACCGTCACTGATGCCAAAGAACAGTGGCATAAAATTAAAGTGAAATTGGATCCGCCCAAGGGACTTCCCAGCCTGAATGTGCGGAGCAAAGAGGGATATTTCGGAAGTTCGTTGCGTGTTCAGCAATAAAAGCACCTCATTTTTCTTCAAAATCAAGGATCCGAATCAAAACCTGGGGAACCAAGAACTGAAGACGATTGCGCTCGAACATACATTGAAGGTAGAGTTTGGAATTGTCACCAATCACTAAAACCGTCGCGTGGCACCTTTCCCTCACAAACTTGAGGGAACTGTTTGAGGAGTGTCAACAGACTCGGCCCTCAAGGGCCGGGCTTGAGTCGTGTCGCCACAACGCCATCCTGCCGGATAGCCGCTGTGGGGAGATTGACTCAAGCTCCGGTTGACCAGACCCCCGTGCAAATCACGGGAACCGATTGGGAAGAATCGATAGGTACCTGCGGATACCGCCTCAGTCCGCTGCTCTACGGTGGCCGGTTAAACCCAGCATGGGAGTCAGTGCCAGTGCCGGTCACGGTAAACCTTCCCAAATCCGGTCGAGAGGAGGACGGATTCAACCGACGGTGACAGTCCGGTTGATACGCGCTACTCTCCGCAAGGAGAAGTTTGAGGTATTTTTTTACCTCAAGAAAGAAAGTGGATGGGGGTCACCTTCCTCCACTTTCTTTTACCCTCATGACACATAAGGAGCGGCGTTTCCTCCCGACCCTCAAGGACCGGGTCTCCACGCCGAAGATAGGATGAACATGTCCATGAAAAGCAAGCTGGCATTGATTGCCTTGTCTACCCTGATTGCCCTCTACATTGTCGTTGGTGGGCTGTTGTCCAATAACAGCCACGTTCTGGCCACTGGCGACCCCTATATTCAGCTTAAAATTTTTGGTGAGGTCTTACGCCATATCACCCGTGACTACGTTGATGAACCTGATCTCGAAAAGGTACGGGTGGGTGCCTTGCGTGGACTCGCTGATGGACTTGACCCCTACAGTGCCTATTTAACTCAGGAACAAGTCAATCGGTTTAATTTGGAAAATACCAAACGAAACCTGGTTGGCGCGACCTTCTCAAAAGTCGGTCGCTACCTCTATGTCGTGGCGGTTCTGAAGGATTCACCTGCTGAAAAAGCAGGATTGCGAAGCGGCGATTTTATTGAATATGTCGGCCAGGTTGCGACCCAGGATGTCAGTCTGTATGACATACAGGAAACGCTGGCTGCCCTTGCACTGAACCAGGAAATTGAGTTCACCGTGCTGCGACGCGGTGGAAGTGACAAAGTAAAAGTCAAAGCCGGCCAGGTTGGGCAACCAATGATCGAAAGCCGGATTGAAGAAGGTGAAATCGGCTACGTTCACATCACCAGTTTAACCCAGGGCAAAGCCGCTGAAGTCAAAGCCAGTATCGCCATGCTCTCGAAAAAAGGTATGAAAAAACTGGTTCTGGATTTGCGTGGGGCAGCAAGCGGTGAATTAACCGAAGGGGTGGCGGTCGCGAATTTGTTCCTCCCAACCGGGACTCTGGCCCGGGTGATTGGGCACCACGGTGAAGTCAAGAAATCTTTTGAAGCAGACCCGGCCAATCGTGTTTTTGAAGGGCAACTTGTGATTTTGATCAACCGCACCACCGCTGGTCCGGCGGAAGTCATCGCGGCTTCGGTCCTGGCGGCCAAACGAGGTGAGGTGGTTGGTGAACGGACCTTTGGTGCCGGTTCAGAGCAGGAACTTTTCCGAATGCAGGACGGCGCCGGGTTATACCTGACGGTTGCCAAATATGCACCAATGAATGGAAAGCCTTTTATGGAGGAGCCGGTCAAACCAACCGTGGATGTAAAGGCCACGGATCTGGCTGCGGTTACTCCCGACGCTGATGAAGATGGCGCCGAGCCCAATGAATCAAATACCACTCAAACGCCAGCTCAAACCGATACGCAGAAACCCACTGATCCAGCCACGAAACCGGCCACTTCGGCCCAACCAGTTGACCAACCGCTGAAAAAAGCCCTTGAACTCTTAAAGGCCAAACCAGCAGCCACGACGGTTGAGAAAAAAGCGGCGTAACCAATTCCGAAGTTCATGCTGAAAGGCCCACAACCATCACCAGTTGTGGGCCTTTTTCATTTGTGATCAGGATGTCAGGCCAAAATAAAACAGCCTCCCTCAAGGGGAGGCTGTTGATTGATTGAACGATTGATGAGCCGAGCAGGACTCGAACCTGCGACCCGCTGATTAAGAGTCAGCTGCTCTACCGACTGAGCTATCGGCCCAAAGAGTCTGTGATGATACGAATTTTGCCCAAATTGTCAAGCTGCGATTTTTGATGGTTGGGGACTTGCATTCACGACAAGACGCGCCCTATAGTTGTGCTCCTTACCCCGCTTTTCTTGATTTACTCTCCACAGTTTGTATCAGATTGCTTAGGATTATGTTCCTTTTCTAACTTTACTCCATTGTTGAGGATGTTTCATGAATCAGATTCTGGTTATTGCTCACAACACCTTCCGGGAATCAGTTCGGGACAAAGTGCTCTATAACCTCATCTTTTTTGTTTTTCTTTTGCTCGGAGGGTCGCTTTATTTTGGAGAATTGACCATTCACAATGAGCAAAAAGCCATGATTGACCTCGGCTTGAGCGTAATGCTGCTGTTTGGGTTTATGATCGCAGTTTTTATCGGTACGGGGCTGGTCTATAAAGAAATTGACAAACGCACCATCTATACAATTTTATCTAAACCTATCCACCGGTATGAATTTATCATCGGTAAATTTCTTGGGTTATCAATTACACTGCTGGTCAATTGCACCATCATGCTCTTTGGCATTATCCTATCTTTGATTTATATCAATCATGGATTTTCGTCAGGTTTAGTATCGATTTTTCCAGCAGCGTTTATGATTTACCTGGAATTACTGCTTTTGACTGCCTTTGCGTTGCTTTTTTCCTCATTTTCAACCCCAGCCTTTTCAGTCTTCTTCAGTGTGTTGGTCTATATCATTGGCAACTTCTCGCCCGATCTTCGGGCATTTGCCAATATCTTGGATGTCAACAGGTTTCCACAATTAAAAATTGCACAAACAATCCTGCATTTTCTGTATTACGTGGTCCCAAATCTCACAAATTTTAATTTCATTGCCCGCACTGCCCATGGTGAAGCAATTCAAAGTGGGTTGATCGGCTATGGAATACTGTATTTTTTTATTTATGCGGGAATTTTGCTCAGTCTGACCATTCTGATTTTTGAACGGCGGAATTTTAAGTAAGAGGACACTGGTATGCCACGACAACAACGGGTTACGCTGGTTTGCCTGCTCATTTTCTTTGGGTGCGCCGCCAGTTTGTACCCGGTCCAGAAATCCTTTGATACAACCCGGGGCGAAGAGCTTCCAGAAGAAATTCTCTACATGTCCTCTGGTGAAACGATCAAGCGACTCAGTATGGGCTTTGACTCGCTGGTATCAGATATTTATTGGATCCGAACCGTCCAATACTTCGGGCGAAAGTTTACCGGCACCGCCAATGGTTCAGGAAATCAACAAGCGGACAAACTCAACAAAGATTACATGCCCTTGTTGGCCCCGCTCCTCGATATTGTGGTCACTCTCGATCCAAAGCAAATGTCAGCTTTCAGCTATGGCTCCAACTTTTTGAGCGAAGTTGATGCTGAGGCATCCATCGCCCTCTTAAAACGCGGGATTGCCGAACTCAAAAGGACCTCACTTGAGAACATCCGATTCAGGTTTCAAATCACACAGATGTATCAACAAACAGCTTATACCTACTGGCGAATGGGGAAGTATCAAGAGGCTGCCGACACCTATCGGGAAGCAAGCCAGTATTCAACCAATCCTCCAGTTATGCGGGCCATGGAAGGAGCAATGCGGGCGCAAAGCAATGATCGAAGTACAGCCTATACAATGTTTGAACAGATGAAACAACAGGCAATCGAAAATAACGAAGCCTTGATTGCAGATACTGCCGATTGGCGCATTCGACACTTACTGAGTCTTGATCAACGTGATTTTCTGAACCGAATGCTGACTATGTACAAACAACGAACTGGAACTTGTGCGACGTCCTGGAGCCAAATGATTCCACTCATCCAGCAACATCTTCGTGAAGCAAAAGACAGTCGAACCCCTTCAAGAACATTGGAATTCTCCCTGAATCAAAAAGGGGACATCCTGGATACTGGAACCAATCCCAAGCCATATATGATTGAGGCTGGATCTTGCCAGACTAAGTTGTCAAGCGAGTCGGAAATTCCCAGCCGGTGGGATCCCGCCGGCTACTAATCAACCCATTTTCAGAGTTGAACTGACTTAAATTCAACACCTTCCTCTATTTATCAACACCTTATGGATACAGTGATTGAGATTGAAAATCTCACCATGGATTTTCTGGTTGGCTTTTGGCGCAAGCGCCCGGTCCGTGTACTCAAAGGCATCTCTCTGAGTGTCAATAAAGGCGAAATCTTTGGATTTCTGGGCCACAATGGCGCCGGGAAGACAACCACTCTGAAAATTCTGATGCGAATTATTTACCCGACCATCGGCCAGGTCAGGATTCTTGGACGACCGCTCGAAGATGTCTCCATGCGCCAGGAAATCGGATATCTCCCTGAATCCCCATATTTTTACGACTACCTGACTGGGACCGAATTACTTGAGTATTTTGGGAAGCTCCATCATATGGATGCCGCACAGAGGGCTAAACGGATACCAGAAGTTCTTGATCTGGTTGGGTTAGCTAAAGATGCCAAACTGCAATTGCGAAAATTTTCAAAAGGGATGCTTCAGCGGATAGGCATCGCTCAGGCGATTTTGCATAACCCACAGGTTATCTTTATGGATGAACCGATGTCTGGGCTGGACCCAATTGGTCGGCGTGAAGTCCGCGACATCATTGCTTCCCTGCGGGACCAGGGCAAAACGGTTTTCTTTAGCACCCATATTCTGTCAGATGTTGAGATTTTGTGTGACCGGGTTGCCATTCTTCGAAATGGAGAACGGGTTGCCTATGGTCGGCTGGAGGAAGTCCAGGGCCGTGAAATTTCCGCCCTTGAAGTCATCACCTCACTTCTCCCAGAAACAATTATCAGTCAAATTCGCCCGTTTACGACTCATATCAAGCAAACAGCCTCGGGCGTTCATTTTTCCTTAAAACAGGATGCAGAGTTGGAACTTGAACGCATTATCTCGATTGTTCATCAAAATGGTGGCCGATTGATTTCAGTCAACCCGATTCGAACGGCACTTGAAGACTTTTTTATCAAAGACGTGAAATCTGCCTGAAGTCCCCCCTCCTCTCACTGACGATCGAACTACAGACCGCGTCAGATCGAAAAAGATCCGACTTTTTTGACCTGATGCGGCTCTGACCCACAGTGAACTCTCCCCCGACAATCCAGATTTCCCACAGGAGCAGCCTTCATATGTCCAGAATCTGGTGGCTTTCGCTGTGCTTTTTCCTCATTCATCTGCTGGCCAGTTCCTCCCCTGTATTTGCCCAAAAGATCAGCCGGAATGTTCCCTATGGGGCGCAGTCAACGAGTGGTCCACTCACCCTTGATGTGTATGAACCCACTTCCCCACCGTCGGGAATGCGCCCGCTGGTGATCTTTGTCCATGGCGGGGGGTTTCGCGCCGGTGATAAAAGCCAGGGCACCCCATATGCCACTGAGTTTACCAGCGCCGGCTTTGTATTTGCTTCAATTGACTACCGGTTAACCGGCGAAGCGATTTTCCCAGCGGCCCCAACCGATGTATCGAAACCAATCATTGAGTTTATATAAAACTGTTCTCAAATCATAAAATTTATGAAGCTTTGAGGGATGCGAACTGAGTCGAATTGTTTTTGGTTGCCAGAAGCAATATTACTGATTTATAATTGCTTCGGAAATGAGTTGATCAAACCAATTTGGAGCGAGGAGCCGATGAACCGGGCGATCAACAACCTCAAACTGGAAGCGGCGAATGTTGGGAAGCTGAAGCGGCTCGATGAACTGGCCGAAGTGTATATCCTGGCGGTCCAGAGGTTGGTCAACTTTTTGATTGCGACGGGGCAGCGAGTGCCGGAGAAATATGGGGAAATCCCAGGTGACGAGGCGAACCTGATCGGGCCGCCGTCGCCGGAGAATCAGCTCTCGGAGCGGTGGCGGCGGTGTGCGTGGCAACAAGCCTGCGGCATCGTCAAATCGTGGTCTGCCAATCACCGAATCAATCCACCCTGCCTCAATGTCGAGGACATCTGCATCCAGGCGAATGCGAATGTGGTCAAACTGGAAGTGCAGGGGGCGCCGCAACGAGCCCGGTTGGAACAAATTGAACGCCTGAAAACCAAAGGGGAAGCGGAAGGGAAAGTGGTGCGAATTCCAAAGACGCTCCCGGATCCGAAGGGTGGGCGGCAGTTTGAATACTGGCTCAAAGTGGCGACGTTGCGCGCCGGAGAACCGATTTTCCTGCCGGTGAAGCTGTATGAGCAAGCTGCCAAACTTCTCAAAAGCGCGTCGCGAACCGCAAGCAGTGTCTTGCTGACCCGGCGGCGGGGTGAGTGGCAGCTCCAAATTGTGGTCGAGCATCAGGCCCCCGAACCGGTTACTGCCTCGGCCCCAGCCGTGGTTGGAGTTGATGTCGGAATCGTCAATTTCGCCACTGTGTCACCGACTCATGAAGTAGACGCTGGGGAATCGCTGCCTGAAACCGACCAGCGTCCGTTTCACCAGTCCTTTGGAGGCATCCCCGGCACGCTCTCTGACCGGGTCGAACGTGACGCCGAACGGATGGGCCGGAAACAAAAACTCAATGCCTGTTTGAAAAAGAAGGGCCGACCACCAGTGTCCCTTGCCAATCCCGCCACCACAGCCTGGATTCGCAACCTGATCGGATTTGCCCTCAATCAACTCCTGTTTTGGCTGCCCTCGCCGGATTCGGTGGTCATCGTGGTTGAAGACCTGAACGTGGCCGACCTGCGCTTCAAAAGCCGACAGGGCAACCGATTGCTCACCGCCTCCCAGCTTGGATTTGTGAGGGCTCGCCTGCTCAAGAAACTGCACCAACGCGGCTACCGGATCGAAGCGGTCAATGCCGCGTATTCGAGCCAACAATGCTCGGCTTGCGGCTTTGTCTCCACCGCCAACCGCCCCACCCAGGCCGGGTTTCACTGTCAACATTGCCACTTTCAAACCAACGCGGACTGCAATGCGAGCGACGTGATCGCCAAACGTTTTGGGGATCACCAGCTCAACCTGCTTTCAGTCCCGCGCACGGGAGACCTGCTGCTGGAGCGTTTTTTGGAACACCATCAGCTTCTCCTGCGGCCCATAACCCACCGTTCCCCGTAGTGGAATGGCTGGCGAGAAGTCGTTCATCAGTTGTGACAGACCGCTCCGCCAGGTGAAACCGATTTTATAAATTTATAATGCTCCCCGAAAATCGGACAGGGAAATAAGTTAATTCCGCTGAGGGGAAAAGGAGGAACAGATGAGTACGACGCGAAAAATTCATAGTGCGGAATTCAAAGCGAAGGTGGCATTGGAAGCCATCCGAGGATACAAA
>JACQXX010000149.1:0-52055 GCA_016208495.1 Acidobacteriota bacterium
TTGCCTGGGAAGACAAATTCAGGCGTGTTCTTCTTCGCTTTGAGCGCTATGCCCAACGTCATTTAGGCTTCAAACTTCTGGCCTTTACCCTCATCAACTTACGGGAGTTTTGTAAGGCTTAAAACTCGCAACCAGTTCTATAGTTCACCTTCGTCAACCAGTTTATTTCCAAAAAGAACAAGGTATTCGCTCCATGGTTTTGAAAGTGATTGGATCGTTCTTACTCCTGTGCGTACTGGTATTTCCAACCGTTGCTCTTCAAAAAAAGAAATCACCACATTTCCTGCATCAGCTTACAAAGCAAGCTGAATTTGACACGCTGAAACGGGTCTACTACCGGGGGCGGTTCGCTTCGATTCCGCATCTGATGTTTGTGATTGACCGCAATGAAAAGACGATTGCCTATGTGAACTCAAACCGCTACACGTTTCACACTGACTTTGTCTTTTCTAACTACTGGTCACTTGAACGCGGCGCGAAATTCTTTGAAAAGAATTATTTAAACCCAAACCGGCGGTTTATTCTGGGAACGCTGGCCTATCAAACTGAGGCGAAACTCTTCACGTTTGAATTTTGGGAAGGCGACCTGATCCCGAAAGAGCTGGTTGAATACACATTTTCCACGATCCAGAACTCATTTTTCGCGCCGATCAAATTTAAACCTAATTCGCTCCGACAAGAGCAGCTTTCCGACGAACTGCCCACCGTCCCCCGAATCCTGATTTCTGAACTGGAGCCGTTTAATACTGAAGAAATTATCCATCCTGGCGAAGCAGTCGGCATTTTGCGCCTGCGGGAAAATCTCCCGGATGAACAACCCGTCGAACCTGAAGACATCGTGATTTTCAAACAGGTCCCGATTTCGGTAACGCCGATTTCAGGCATTGTCACCACACGGCCTGGAACACCGCTGTCGCATCTCAATTTACTTTCCAAGACGTGGAACATTCCCAACGTCTTTGTCAAAGAGGCCGATGAAAAATACAAGGCGTTGCTCAACAAATGGGTCCGCCTCAAAGCCAGAAACGACGAAATTGTCATTGAACCTGTGGATGTCAATGCCACCAAGCGACTGAGTCCGCAGGTGGCGAAGCGGCTGCAACTCCAGGTGCCACGAGCCGACCTGAGCTGGAATCAGTTGACCGACCTGACTCAACAACGAAGCCGCGACGTCGTTCGCTTTGGTGCCAAATCAGCCAATCTCGGTCAGGTGGCACAGGCTAAAATCAAAGGTGTGATCGTCCCCGAAGGATTTACCATTCCTTTTGCCTGCTATGTGGAATTTGCCAAAAAGATTGGTCTGGAAGAACGCGTTCTGGAATTGCTCAACGACGAACACTTTCACCACGAACCAAAAGTCCGCAAAGTAAAGCTGGCTGAACTGCGTGCCTATGTGCAGACATCACCGATGCCGGAAGCATTAAAAGCAACTATTTTGGAAAAGGTCCATCGAGAATTTCCCACCGCCGGGCTTTTTGTCCGGAGTTCAACCAATGCTGAAGATTTACCCAACTTCAACGGCGCCGGGCTGTACACGACGGTGCCCAATGTCAAAGGTGACGACGCCCTGATTGAAGCGGTCAAAACGGTCTGGGCTTCAATCTGGAACTTCGAAGCCTTTGAAGCCCGCGAGGCCGCCAAAATTGATCATCTGGCGGTGTATCCGGCGGTGTTGTTGCAAACCGGCATCAACGCTGAGAGCGCCGGCGTGATGATTACCACCAACCCGTTTGATCCGCAGGATGCTGGCGGTGTCTATATCAACGCCAAGCGCGGATTGGGAATGAAAGTCGTTGAAGGCCAGAAGATACCGGAACAGATTATTTTTTCGACTCGGTCCAATGCCGTGCGGGTTCTCTCCCGATCAGGTGAAGACAGCCTCCTGACGTTTGATCAAAATGGAGGCGTCAAAGAAATTCAGTTTTTCTCAGACCGGGCCATTTTGACCGATGCCAGTGCCCGACGGTTGTCAGCCGCCGCGCTCAAGATCAAACACCTTTTCAATCAGAAAGAACAGGATATCGAATGGGCACTGGTCGGTGATCAGGTTTATATTCTGCAATCTCGACCCTATATTGACCCGCTCGCCCGACAGTGAGGGGTTTCAGCCCGATCTTAAAGCGGCAGAACGGGTTGAAAGTTTTGTTTATTTCAGACATTTTCGAATACCTGCCGCGCCACTCTGGGATAAAGCTCACTGATTATACCAATTTGCAATAGAATCCTCGCATTAGAAAACAGTCAAGTAATTCAATCAGATAAACTTAGTGAACTACTGACTACGAACTACTGACTACAAACTGGCATTAGACCCCGAGCTTTCGTAAAGAATAAGGACATCACACACCAGATGACTCACCTGACCTACATTTGCGGGCTGTTGCTTGTGTTTTCACCCTTCAGCCTCTTTGCCAAACCGGCTCAACCCATCGTTCCCCAATCAAAACCAAAAACCGTTTCAATCTTGTTTTTCAACGATGCCCATCAGGTGATGCCGATCAGCGATCACCTCGGTATCCGAGGGGGCGTGGCCCGGTTGAAAACCATTATTGACCAGGTCAAGCACGACAATCCGAACACACTGGTGGCGTTTGGTGGTGATCTGGCGGGTGGATTGCTTTTTGGTGCTGTCTTCCATGGTCACCCACAAGTACTTGCATTTAATCAGCTTCCGGTGGACGTAGCTTCGTTTGGGCAGCATGATTTTGATTTTGGATCGGCTGAAACCCGCAAACTGGTTGCTGAGTCAAAATTTGCCTGGATCACATCCAATCTGGTCGAACAATCGGGTCAGCCATTTGCCGGCGTTCCCCGGTACCTGATTCGTGAAGCTGGCGGCCTGAAAATTGGATTCATTGGGTTGACCGATGATTTTGACACCACACTGCCGGAAAACATCGTCACCCAACAAAATATTTTGCAATCCGCCAAATCTGCAGCTTCATCATTGCGCAAACAGGGTGCGGATTTGATCTTTGCTCTCTGTCAGGCAGATATGTCCAAAAACCTGCAAATGCTTGAACAAATTCCAGATATTGACGCGGTTTTTGGTGAAGAACAGTCTGAAAACCGAAGTATCATCCAGTTTGCAAACAACCGCCCCGTGCTCTCCCCTTGTGGAAATATCGGGTCAGTGGTTCAACTTGATATCGAACTGAACCAGGGCAAGTATGTTTTTTCAGTTCGGGTCCATTCAGTTGACGAAACGGTGGTCAGCGACCCCGAATTGCTCAAGATTGAACATCGGTATCAAACCGAGCTTGATACCAAACTGGCTCGCCCCCTGGCTCAGGTCAAAACACCTTTGCTTGCCGGATACAATACCGATCATGCCCTCCGACGACGTGAAACCAATATCGGCAACTTTGTGACAGATGCCTTTCGCCACCATTTTGGAACTGAAATCGGCCTGATCAACAGCGGTGGCATCCGGGCCGAAGCCGAAGGACCAACCTTTACTTTGAAAAATGCGGTGAGTTTGCTCCCTTTTGGAAACCGGCTGGTTGTTGCGAAATACACTGGCGCTCAGCTTCGGCAAGCCCTCGAACATGGCACCAGTCGGGTTGAAATTAATGGCGGGCGGCTATTGCTGGTTTCAGGGTTGAGTTACGAGTTTGATCCGAGAGCCCCGATTGGAAGACGGATTCAATGGGTTAAGGTCCAGGGGAAACCGCTCAAAGATGACCAAATCTATCGAGTGGCGCTTCCGAATTTCCTCCAACTCGGGGGAGAAGGCTTTGACATGTTCAAAACCGATACCCTTGAATCCGAGCCGCCCAATGGCTGGCCAGTTGATGTTGATGTCCTATCCGAATATGCCCGTACCCTGGGCGTGATTGATGTTGGAATTCAAGGCCGCATCGTGGCGAAGGATCAACTAAAGAGTGAGTAGCGAGGAGTGAAGGAGCGAAGGAGCGAGGAGCGAGGAGTCAACCCAAAACTCGCTCCTCGCTTTCTTTTTTGAGGTGCTGGCTGGCTGAAGTAGTGGTGGAAGGATTTTGGGACTGAAGATAATACCAATTTGCAATGGAGTCCTCGTATTAGTAAACAGTCAAGTGGTTCAACCAAATAAACTTAGCGGACTACTGACTACGAACTACTGACTACAATCTGGTATAACTGGTGGCTCTGATGAGTGAGAATCGGAACCCGGAACCCGGCTTTTCAAACCCTCAACCCTCATGATTTAAGTCACATCCAGAAGACCCCAGATACAACTACCCTGTAGACACCTTTTTTTCTGGCTTCGACTTCGGCCAGGAAATTGCTCTGTGTACATTCGTCATTTTTTCATTTTACCTACGGCACACGCTAACAGATTGATTTCAAATAACTTACAAAATCATCACTTTATTTTGACTGGTTAGCGTGCTGCGGAAATCTACTCAACCTTCCTTTCTTCAAGATGAAAACCATTATGTCCAAGCCAGTTGCTTCGCTCTCTCAACCAGTTCAATCAATTGGGATCAATGCTCAAACGGTCATTGCCAGACGCTATGCCCGCAAAGATATCAACGGACAACCGCTTGAAACCTGGCCGGAGATTGTCTCCCGTGTGGTCAAATATGTCGCCAAGGCTGAATCAGACCCTGACACCCGCCATCAGTTTCACCAGGAAGCAACCCAATTGTTGCTCAATCGCCAGTTTATCCCGAATACGCCGTGCCTGGTAAATGCCGGCCACGAACGCGCTCAACTTGCGGCCTGTTTTGTGCTCCCTATTGCAGATTCAATAGCCAGCATTATGGAACACGCCAAACAATGCGCCATCATTCATCAAACTGGCGGCGGGACTGGAATGACCTATGAATTGCTTCGCCCCGCTGGTGCCATCGTCAAATCAACCCATGGCGTGGCGTCCGGTCCGGTTTCGTTTATGAATATTGTCAACGCCACGACCGAGACAATCCGGCAGGGAGGCGTTCGACGTGGCGCGAATATGGGGATTCTGGCCATTCAACATCCAGATATTCTGCGCTTTATCCACGCCAAAAATGACCAGAACAGCCTTACGAACTTCAATATCTCCGTGACGGTGACCGATGCGTTTCTGCAGGCGGTTGAGCGCAACGAATGGTTTCAAACCGAGTTTGACGGCAAGCCCTGGGTGCAACCCATCATTGACCCGCTCACCGGGCAAAATTACGTGTTTGAAGGAACTGAACCGCCACAACCCGGCATGGTGTTTGCCCCCGATGTCTGGCAACGAATTGTCTTTTCAGCCTGGAAGTACGCTGAACCTGGTATCATCTTCATTGATGAAGTCAATCGCCGAAACCATGTCCTCAAGAGTTTGGGACGGATTTCGGCAAGTAATCCATGTGCTGAACAAATGCTCCATTCATATAATGCCTGCAATCTGGGCTCGCTCGACGTTGCGAAATTCGCAAATGAAGCTGGAGAGATTGACTGGGCCGGGCTTCAAAAAGCAATCCGCACCTGCGTTCGGTTTCTCGATAATGTCATTGAGATGTGCTTCTGGCCGCTTCCCGAAGTCAAACAGATGGTTTATCGCACCCGTCCGGTTGGGCTTGGAATTATGGGTTTTGCCGATTTGCTGCTTAAACAAAAGATTCGGTATGCCAGTCCTGAAAGTCTGAAAGTAGCTGAAGAACTCATGAGCTTTATTCGCCACGAAGCCTGGCTGGCCAGTTGCGAACTGGGCAAAGAAAAAGGCGGCTTCCCCGAGTTTGAACCAAATCACGAAGCCTACCAGTCATTTTTTGAGAATGAGTTACAAATTTCAGCCACCGAATGCACGCCACGTAACTATGAAGTCACCACCGTTGCCCCAACCGGTACGATTTCACTCGTGGCCGAAACCAGTTCAGGGATTGAACCAAACTTCAGTTGGGCCTATGTCCGGCGCGATACCATCGGAACACGGGTTTATGTCCATCCGCTGGCCGCCCGGGCACTTGGAATTGAATTTGATCCACAGGACCCGACCTCGATGGAGCGGGCAGCCACAGCAGTGTGTGACCGACAACGCCAGCTTCCAGTCGAGTTTATAACCTCGCACGAAATTTCTCCGGATGAGCACTTGCAGATGCTGGTGGCTTTTCAAAAACACGTGGACAACAGCATTTCCAAGACCGTGAATGGACCGGCTTCGCATACAATTGAACAAATTGATCAGCTTTTTCGAACGGCGGCCCGTCTTGGGGTCAAAGCTGTTTCCTACTATCGAGACAACAGCCGCGAAGGGCAGGTTTTAACCCAACTGGCCAGCCCCAAATCCAGCGAACCGCCCGCACCGACACCAGTTTCAACTCCACCAGAAGAGACCGTTGCGGTCATTGAACCAACCACCAAAAACCGACCCAAAGAGTTACAAGGCTGGACCTGGCAAATTCCATTTGAGGGCCAAAATCTCTATGTCACGGTCAACCACGATGGCACCAACGTGCTTGAAGTTTTTGCCACGGGGCCGGTGAGCGGTTCAGTCGGAATGCTTGTTTCGCGAATGCTTCGTGGTGGGTTTACGCCACCTGAAGTCGCCCGCATTTTAAATAAGGTCACTGGAACGCACGCGACGTGGTTTAACCGACGCTGTCTTTCAAGCCCGGAACAGGCGATTGCTGAATGTATCCTCCTGACAATGAACAGGTTAGAAGGAAAGATCGAACCTTCGTCCGGAAAAGTCGCTTCTGTCAAAGCAACCGCCTTACGCACCGGGTATCGTGCCTGTCCGGAATGTGGAAGTGAGGTCAACCATGCCTCAAACTGTGATATCTGCCCGGTTTGCGGGTGGTCGAAATGTACGTAGCAGGGTTGTGGCTTACCTTCGCCTGCAGGTTTTTGGATTTGCACCGCGAAGCGTTGCCGTTCGGACAGCCAGTCGGTTGGCCGCTTTGGGCCTACCACCGGCTAACTTTGCTCCATCCCTCCGGGATGAGAACCAAAAACCGACACGTGAAAGCTGGTGGCTCGAAGCTGAAGAAGACGGCGGAAGAACTGGTTTTATGTCATCCCTCATCCTTCATCCCTCATCCCTTCAATCGCCCTGAGCCCTCAGCCCTGGTTTTTTCAGCCCCAATTCCAGGGGGTGGGGTCTGGATTTAACCTTTATTCCTGCCCCCCCCTTCTGATTTCCTGCCTTTTCTATGCCCCCCCCTTCGTTTTTAATACTAATTCTTACCCCCCTCCCCCGGAATTAACTTCATTTTTCGCTGTGTCTCTGGTATACATGGCTGGATATGAAGGCTCATCAATTTTTTGGACTCCTCGAAAATTGTTTTGCTCCCTCACCCAACCCCCGATATCTCTTTTTGACTGACCAAATCAGTGCCTGTTTATTTAAATGCCGGTTTGTGATCGAAGAACGTCAAGGGTTATCAGCCATTATCGGCAAGGTCGGGTTTGGGAAAACCAGCGTCGTACGCTGTCTGGTGGACGGGTACATCGATAATCCTGATTATCGAATTGTGCTTTTGCCCAACGGGAATTTTCCGTCCGAAATGCAACTGGCCAAAACCATTTCTGATGAACTTGGTATTTCCAAGCGCCGATCAATGCTTGGGCAATTGCACGAAATTCGGGATTTTGCGATTGAGACCTATCATAAAGGCGGCAATGTCGTGATTTTTATTGACGAAGCCCAGGCCCTGCGTGGCAGTCAATTTGATTTTCTGCGGGAATTACTCAATTTCGAGACCAATGAATCGAAAGTGATTCAAATCGTGATTGCCGGCCAGCCCGAGATTGAAATGAAACTGGCCACCAAATCGGCCCTGGTTTCCCGCATTATTTTGACCAGTTATTTAGACACCTTCACGTTGGAAGATATGGTGAAAGCCATTGAACATCGAGTTCGGGTTGCCGGCGGGCAGCTCGACCAGGTGATGAACGAAAAAGCCCTGCATAGCCTGTATATTGCTTCGCGGGGCATCCCGCGTGAAATTGTCAAAATAGCCAATGCCGCCATGTTACTGGCTGCCATTAACGAAATTCGGCCAATCTCGGCGGAACTCGTTGAACTGGCAGTTGATAACATTCTGCAGTCCGAGGAAAGTCTGCATGTCGGACCAACCGAAGAAGCCACTGAACTTCGCCGAAGCGCTGCGGATTAAACACGGTGCGGCTCGATCCGGCCAATCTCAGTCTGCAGTTCCTGCTTCTCCCGCCGAAGAAAGCCTGACCGGGGGTATACCGGCTCAGGTCGTTCAGCTTCCATCTATTTCACCTCCACAACCACTTCCAGGCCCACCTCCTCCATCTCCAGCACCCGAAACTGGCACCAATCAAGCCCAATCACAACCTTCTGAAACCACCAACAAAACAGGCAAACGGGGACGTCCGAGGAAAAATTCATCGGAATCCACTAGCCTAGTGGATTTAAATAACCCAAAGAATAAAAATGATTTTTTGGGTTATTTTTTTACTAGCCTAGTGGATTTAAATAACCCAGCCGAAAAAAATAAAAAAAGCCTATTTAATGACCCAAACATCAATTTATTGGCCAGTCTTCCAACGACCGACGGCTACTTAAAATTACACCGACAAATCGTTGACTTTTTATATCCCCAGCTTGATCCAGCAGAACAGGCGATTCACCTCCAACTCTACAGACTCTCCTGGGGATATAATAAAACCACTTGCATCATAGGGTTACCTAAACTTGCCCAGCGCTCTGGAATGTCAACTTCAGCCGCCCAGCAAGCCGTCAATCGCCTGATGACAAAAGGGCTTATCAAAAAGGTCCGCATGATCTTAGGAAAAGGCATCGAACAGGGGGTTGAGTACGAGGTTCCATTACCCGATAGCCTATTTAATTCCACTAGCCTACCGGAATCCACTAGCCTAGTGGATTTAAATAGCATAATAGAAAATAAATACATAATAGAAAATTTTGACGCGCGCGCGCCCATGCGCGACACGCGTGCGAGGGCCGCTTCGCGAAATAAAAAGATCCAAACCCATTTCCAAACGTTGACCGGTAAACCGTGGCTTCCAACTGATGAACAGGCGCTGGACCTCATCGAACACCTTGGCGAAGACGCCATCGTCGAAATGATGACCCGCATCAGGCAACGCAGCCCAGAACCGATTGGAAGCTTTGCCTACTTTGCCAGAGCCATCATTCGCGAACTGCAGTTTCCAGAGCCACTCACCAACCTTGCGCTCAAACACCGTATCGCGGCCATTGTCGCCGAACTGAGAGAACTCCGAATCGGAGAATCCTATCCACCATCGGAACTGGTTCACGATTTGAAAAACCGCTGCCTGCAAGAAGACCTGCCCTGGAACGATGACCTGGTCAACGCAGTGCTCGCCAACGAAAACAAATCAAAACCAAAGTAGCGAAAGTGGAAGCCATCGGAATTTGCTTAAATCGCCTAAAACGCCCGTAAAGGGACGAAAAAACCGGAAACCAGCCTGCTACGTCATGTCACCCAGAAAAACACGCCAGAGAGCCGATAAACGCAATTAAACGCATACTCTCAAGCCACACTGTGGTCAGGAAACATCCCCGAAACAAAACATCACGTTTCCGAAAACAAACCCAATCGAAGGGAACGCGACCGAAAAACCAGCGATTCCACTCCACAAACCACATCCGAAAAGGTCAGGCTTTGCCGGCGGACCTCCTCCCCAAAACCCCAATGCAACCCATGCCCGGTTTGCTCCGTACTGGCTCGACATCCAAAGCCAAACCAACTCTGTTTCCAATCCACATCAGGCCAAGCATTCACTTTCACGGGGGGTCAGTGATGAAACCAGTCACCATCTCCGCTCAGCCGGGTTTGAGCGCCCCGCCAGAACCGTTTTACGGGATGACTCGTGAACGCTGGCGACTGACCGGAATTACCTTCTCGGAATCGAGTTATCCGTCGGGGTTGACCATGGCCCGGCACGACCACAACCATCCCTACTGCAGCTTCGTCCTGGCTGGCGCCTACACCGAAACCGTCGGTTCAAAAACCCGCTCGGTTGAATCGCACCACATTACGTTTCATCCCCGCGAAGAGGCTCACGCCGTCGGGTTTGGAAACCATCCGACACGGATCTTCCGGGTGGAATTCAATACCGACTGGCTGGTTGAACTGGTCGGAAATCACCGGACGCTGCACCTGCCGCTGCACCTGCGCAACGAACCGTTCAAACGTCACCGGGTTGCCCTGTACCGCGAATTTTCCCGCCAGGACCGATGGTCGGCCCTGGCCGTGGAAGGGATCGTGCTCGAACTGATCGCCGAGCTTGGCCGGTTGCTCGAAACGCGATCCAGCCCGTGCCGTCAGCCACTCTGGATTCAGCAAATCCGCGAGCAATTGGAGGCTGAGTTTCTGACGCCTCCATCACTGACCCAACTGGCGCAATCGGTCAATATTCATCCGGTAACCGTGGCGAAAACTTTCCGCTCTGTTTTTCACGTTACAATGAGTGAGTTCATCCGTCAGCAACGCATCGAATTTGCTTGTGATCAGCTATTACAAAGCCAGTTACCGATTAACCAAATTGCGCTTGAATCAGGGTTTTATGATCAGAGCCATTTTACGAATGCCTTTAAGCGGGTCATGGGAGTAACTCCGGCTGAATATCGTACAATAAATCAAAAAACTGTAGATTTGTAATTCTCTCCGCTTTTTTTTGATGTCAGCCTGGTTGCCATTTCTTCCACCACAACTGACTGTATCTCAAGCCGTCCATTTTCGACTTTGAACATCAGGGCTGAAGTTAATTTTTCCAACCACCCTAATTTTTTCCAAGACAGAATCAATTGTCTGAAAATAGAGTCACAACTGGCGCCGTAAAGAGTTCCTGCCAGCATCCTGCCGGCATCTGAACACAGCACGTGACTTTGGTGGAAACTTCAAAATCGAGGGATGGAAATATGAGACAATGGTTGTGGTTGGCATTGGTGTTTGGACTGTGGTCACTGTCGGTTGGCGGGCAACCGTCTGAAAAGCGATTGTATGCACGGGTGACGGCAAACCAAACCCAGATTGTATTTAGCCTGGCGGGTGATCTATGGACGGTTGATAAAGCTGGCGGCAGTGCCCGGCAACTCACCAATACTCCCGACGAAGAAGGAATGCCAGCCTTTTCTCCTGATGGACAACAGCTTGCTTTTTCACGCCAGTCAGGTGGCAACTGGGACATGTACCTGATGCCGGCAAGCGGTGGCGAAGCCCGGCGGCTGACGTTTCATCCACGCAATGACGTTGTTGTTGGGTGGCATCCGGATGGAAAACACATTCTCTATCGCTCAAGTGCCAGTGGCGTGCCGAAGCTGTATTCTTTGGCCGTGGATGGTGTCTTGCCGACTGAATTGCCCTTTGATCGAGCGTTCACCGGGTCATTTTCGCCAGATGGAAACCGGGTTGCTTTTAATCCAAACCTTTCGTTGAGCGACTGGCGCTACTATCGGGGCGGCTATCAGGGCCAGATCTGGCTCACTGAAGTGAAAACAGGTGTCACGGAGCGGGTGCCACAACTCGATTTCAATAATGACGTGCCGGTATGGATTGGGAATACCATCTATTTTTTGTCTGACCGAACTGGTGTTCACAACCTTTTTGCCTTTGATGTGAAAACCCGGCGCACAACACAGCTTACCAGCTTTGAACAATTTGGAATTCAAACCCTGGGCCAGGGACCACATTCGCTCGTTTTTGTCCGCGATGGCCAGTTGTATCTTTTTGAACTGGATAAACCGGGGCCCGCGCCTGTTTCTGTTTCGCTCACGGCCTCAGCGCCTGAGCGGTTGCCGCGAACGGTTGATGCGTCGCGGTTGATTGATTCGGTTGCCTTTGGAATGTCAGGTGATTCCCTGGTGGTTGGTGCCCGAGGGGAGGTATTTCTGGTTGAGCCAGCCACCGGGAAAAAGACAAACCTGACGCAAACTTCAGGCATTGCCGAACGCTGGCCGGTGGTGTCACCCGATGGAAAATGGGTCGCCTATTTCTCAGACGAAACGGGTGAATATCAGTTATGCGTGAAAACGACGTCAGGCTCAGGGGCGGTCAAACGGCTGGCCATCGAAGCCAAACCGTCATTTTACCGCGATTTGCTCTGGTCGCCGGATGGCAAAAAACTGGTCTTTTGTGACCGCCGGCTTGGGGTCTGGCTGGCTGAACTTGATCAGGAAAAGGTATCTCGCATTGATACCACACCCTATTCATATCAAATTGATTGGAATTTGAACTGGTCGCCGGATGGACGCTGGCTGGCCTATTCCAAAAGTCTTGCCAGCCGAATTCGGACCATCTTTTTGTATGACACCGACAATCGGCAACTCCACCAGATGACCAGCGGAAAAATCTGGGCTGAATTTCCCTGTTTTGATGCCGGTGGAAAGTACCTGTATTTTGTTTCAAGTCCAAATGCCGCGCTCAGTGGCTATGGATGGGGTGTCTTAAACGGTGTGATGGCTCGTCCGGGCATTACCCGGCGATTGCACCTGGTTACCCTTCGGGAATCTGACCCGCTCCCGTTTTTACCGGATGGCAAACCAAACCCGGCGGCACAGGCTGACGAAGTGCTGACCAGTATCACGATTGATTTTGCCAACCTGGCCACCCGGATGGTCAATGTTCCGGTACCAGAGCAGGATTTTGTGCAAGTGCTGCCCGGCAAACCGGGTATGGTGTTTGCGCTCACCAATGAATGGCCGTCGCCGCCAGTCTTTACGGCCCGTCCACAGAGAACCCTTTTCCAATGGAATCTGACATCTGCCAGTAAACTTGAAAAAATTGCCGAGAATACGCCCCTGGTCACTGTTTCCGGTGACGGTACAACCCTTTTCTATCAGGCTGATCGAAATTGGATTGTGGTTTCAACCGCCAATGCGCCCTCGGCTGAAAAGAAAAAGGTTGACCTTTCAAAGCTGGAACTGAACCTGGATCCATCCGCCGAATGGAAGCAACTGTATCGTGAAAGCTGGCACATCATGCGCGACTGGTTTTATGACCCAAATTTTCATGGTCAGGATCTGGCGTTTCTCGAACACCACTATGCGGCGTATTTACCAGGCATCACCCGTCGGGCTGATCTCAACACGCTGTTGAACCGAATGCTGGGCCATGTTTCAGTCAGTCACCTGGTAGTAGATGGTGGAGATGTTCCGCCTCCGGCTGGCCAGCCATCTCGTGGGGGTCTCCTGGGGGCAGATTTTGAAATTGCCGAAGGAAAATACCGGTTCAAACGCATACTCAGAACCAGCACGCTTGAGGATCCGCTCGGGTTTGTTCCAGCACCGCTTGACCGACCTGATGCCCGTGTGGCGGATGGTTCGTTTGTCCTGGCGATTGATGGAAAACCAGTGGAGGTTTCCAAACCAATTGATCTGTATCTGGAAGGCAAAGCCAATCGTCCGGTTCAACTTACGGTTGCTTCCGATGCCAGTGGGCGCAATTCGCAGACGCTGACGGTGTATCCACTTGCCAATGAGGCAACACTTCGGGCGGCCAATCAGGTCAAGGCATTTCAAAAACGGGTTGAAGAGGTTTCTCACGGCCAGCTTGGCTATGTGTATGTCGCCAATTACGGGGCGGCGACCATGGATGCCATTCGTGGATTGCTTGGAAACAGCCAGCGGAAAGGTGTCATCATTGACCAGCGGTATAATGGAGGCGGGATCACACCTGATTTTCTGATTGAATGGTTACAGCGTAAACCGTTGTATTTCTATACCTTCCGCGAAGGAGACGACATTGCAACCCCGGTCAATCCCGGTCCACAAGTGAAAGTATTGATGACCAACGAACTCAACGGCTCGGCTGCCGAAACATTTGCCTTGATGTTCAAACTGGCCAAACTGGGGCCCATTGTCGGAAAGCGAACCTTTGGCGGAGGCATCGGACCCTATTTCCCGACGCCAGATCTCATTGACGGAGGTTTTGTCCAGTTGCCCAATCGGGCTGCCTACCAGTCGGACGGCACCTCCTGGGGGATTGAAAACATTGGTGTCAGCCCAACCATTGATGTTGACATCCTTCCGACTGATGTTTTGGCGGGTCGCGACCCGCAGCTTGAAAAGGCAATTGAGGCAGCACTGGCCGAACTCAAAAAAACGAACCCCCCGACGGTTCGAAAGCCGAAATATCCGATCCATCCGAAATGATAGGGCTGAAGAATATCGGGCTGAAGAATATCGGGCTTGGGGCTGAAGACTCGCAAGCTCAGAGCTGAAGAAACTGGGTAAAACCAACCTCAACCCCACTGTCTTCAGCCCGACTTCTTCAGCCCGAAGTCTTCAGCCCCTGGTTTTTCCCCAAAAACAACAACCCCCTGGTTGTGTAACCACGACCAGGGGGTTGAATGTTGTAACGATCAGGGGCGATCAGATGGAGAAATTACCAGCGTGATCCGCCGCCACGATGACCGCCGCCACCGCCGCCGCCGCGGTGACCACCACCGCCGCCGCCACGATGACCGCCGCCGCCGAAGCCGCCGCCGCGATTGCCGCCGCCACGTTCTTCACGAGGACGGGCTTCGTTCACGGTCAGGGTCCGACCATCAAGTTCGGTGCCATGGAACTGGGAAATTGCGCGCATACCATCTTCTTTGGAGGCCATTTCGACAAAACCAAAACCGCGTGAGCGGCCAGTTTCACGATCAACCACGACAGTGGCGCTATCAACGGTACCAGCCTGGGCGAACAACTGGCTCAAATCTTCTTCAACGGTTTTAAAGGACAGGTTGCCAACGTAGAGCTTCATAAACTTAAATTCTCACCATTCTAAATAGGAGCAGGAAGCGAAATCCAAGTGGGTTCGGTGAATCTGACAGCAAACAAAACTTGCTTTGAAAAGTACCCAGAGAGGCTTCTGCAGGTTATGACCACCCTCTCAAACAATCCCAACCTACCGCCAGTTCACCCAAACAAGAAGCTACGAGGCAAATCACCGAAGGCCGAATGAGAGGAAAAAAGAACTCGGCGCAGTATGGGGGAAGAATTCCAAAAAGGCAAGCATCTGTTGCAAAAAAATTGTGGGTTTATTCTTCCAAAATACTTCTTCCCATTTGAGATTGACACAAGCACTGCCAATTCAAACTCAAATTTGGGAAAACACCTCAGCCCGCAAAACCAGCGGCGACTTTTTCGATGGCGATAACCGTGGTTTCTGTGATTCAAACAAGTTTTGACATAAACTCCACTCTTGGACACAATCCTCACTTTTTGAGTTCCCCCAGAATTTCTGATTCCTTCAGATGCAGGCTTTACTTCCATGACAGAAAAACCACTCTGGCATCCCCAGAATCAGGCAGAACGCCTGACCGAATTACTCAGTCAGGATCGAGCCGTTAAAGACACCCCCTTACGGCGTGATGTGCGCCTCCTTGGCCGCTTGCTTGGCGATGTGGTCAAAGAACAGGTCGGCCAAACACTGTTTGAAAAAGTCGAAGAACTCCGTCAACTGGCGATTCAGCACCGCGAACGGGTCATCCGTCAGGATACAACCGACACCGAAGCCGACTTAATGGCCCGGTTTGAAGTCCAGGTCGCTGGCGTTTCGCTTGAAGATGCCTACCGGTTGACCAAATCGTTTGCCATTTATTTTGAGTTGACCAATCTGGCTGAGACCAATCACCGCAAACGTCGTCGCCGGGCGGCATTGCTGGCCAGTGGACGGAACTCTGAACCTGGAACGTTCCGCGGGACCCTTGACCGCCTCAAAGAACACGGCTACACGCTCAACGAGGTACTTGACCAGCTTCGGAAGATCGAAGCCGTTCCCGTGTTTACCGCCCATCCCACCGAAGTTGCCCGCCGGACGGTGTTGTTTAAACGGCGTCGGATTCTGGCTGAGCTGGCGGCCCTTGACCGGCTTCCGCTCACCGAAGTTGAAGCCCTGCGCAGTGAAGCCGCCATTTCGGGTGAAATCACCGCCCTCTGGCAAACCGATCAAATCCAGCGTCGAAATCCGACCGTGCGTGACGAAATCAAAATGGGGCTGGATTATTTCCCTGGATGTTTGATTGAAACGATTCCAGTGGTGTATGCCGAACTGGCCCAGGCGTTGTGCGACGTGTATGACGTTGAAGTATCACCTTCGGACTTACCAGGCATGGTCCGGTTTGGGTCCTGGATTGGTGGCGACCGCGACGGAAACCCATTTGTCACGGCAGCCCGCACCGAAGATGCGCTTCGGATGGCCCGAGGCGTAATTTTGGAGTATTACATTCGCCAGATCCATGAACTTTTAAAATACCTGAGTTCTTCGGTTGGGCAGGTAGATGCCTCGACTGAATTGACTTCGGCGGTGGCAGCGTATCGTGAACGATTTAAACAGGTAAACCCGGCCAATCCTGCCCGTTCGTCGCACGAACTCTACCGGTGTTTTCTTGATTTTGTGCTCCATCGGCTGGAAGCGACGCGCACCACACCGACTCATATTGATGCGTATGCCGACACCAGCGAATTTCGCGACGACTTGCAGCTTTTGTGCCGCAGTCTGGCCGCTCATCGCGGTGAGCGGATTGCCCGATTGGAATTGGAGCCGTTGCTCAGGCAGGTTCAGACATTCGGGTTTCACCTGGTGACGCTGGATATCCGCCAGCATGGCCGGGTGCATTCAACTGCGGTGAAAGAACTTTCCCAGGGAAATCAATTCACTCTCGAAGCTTCCACGGCGTTGCCGGCACCATCGGCGACAACGCTGGAGCTTCTGGAAACACTCCGCACCATTGCCCGTCTCAAATCAAGCTATCCATCGGAAACCATGGAACGCTATATCATCAGCGGTTCCGAGTCGGAAGCTGATATTTTGAATTGCCGATGGCTGTGCGAACTGGGCGGCATTCGAACCGGTGGCAATCCAGCCCGTGGCGACCATGGATTGATGCCGGTTCCGCTGTTTGAATCCATCGAAGACTTACGCAACAGCCCGCGAATCTGTCGGGCGCTGTGGACATCTCCGGCCTATCAATCGCTGCTTGATGCCTGGGGACGCGAACAGGAAGTGATGCTTGGCTATTCCGACTCAAACAAAGACGGCGGCATGATGACGAGTTCCTGGGAGTTATACAAAGCTCATCGCGAACTACATCGGGTGGCTGAGGAAACCGGCGTGAAGCTCCGGCTGTTCCACGGACGCGGCGGCACGGTGGGCCGCGGCGGCGGTCCGACGCATCGGGCGATTATTTCGCAGCCGGTTGGTGCCTTTACTGGACATATCAAAATCACTGAACAAGGCGAAGTTCTCAATTGGAAATATTCAGATCCCATTTTGGCTGAGCGAAACCTGGAACTCATGATTGCCGCTTCGCTCGAGGCCCTGACCCGAACTGGAACCCCAGACACACCGCCGGGCCCTGAAATTGAAGCGGCGATGGATATGATGTCGGGGCTTGCGTTTGAATTTTACCGAATCAACATTGTCGAAAATCCTGATATTTTGACCTACTTTGAAGAAGCCACCCCGGTGAGCGAATTACAACACGCCCGGATTGGTTCGCGTCCGGCACGCCGAAGCGAACGCCGCGGGTTACATGACTTGCGGGCGATCCCGTGGGTCTTTGGCTGGATGCAAAGCCGCCACGTCGTGCCCGGTTGGTTTGGGGTTGGAACGGCGCTTGAATGTTTTGCCCGATCACAACCAGAAAATCTGACCCTGTTGCGCCAGATGATGCGGGATTTTGTGTTGTTTACCGATATGGTCCGCAACGTGGAAATGAGCCTGGCCAAAGCGGACTTAAACATTGCCCGCCGGTATGCCGCACTGGTTTCAAACAGTGCTCTCCGGGAACGGGTTTTTTCACTGATCGAAACCGAATTTCATCGCACGCGCCAGATGGTGCTTGAAATCACCGAGCAAAGCCGGTTGCTGGAAGCCAATCCGGTTTTGGCTCGTTCAATCCAACTGCGAAACCCTTATGTTGACCCAATGAGTTTTCTCCAAATCGAACTCCTGCGCCGCAAACGGGCTGGTGAATCGAGCGAAGAACTCAACTATGCCCTGGCAACCACCATCAATGGGATTGCTGCCGGATTGAGAAATACAGGGTGACAAGATGACGATTGGATTTTCCGAGCCCATCACCCACTCCTGAATATTCTAAGCCTGAGCGAAAATTCAACCCATTCGGAAAAAAAGAAAAAACTGGCTCTTTGGTATTTCCCGTGGAAACGAACGAAATCTCAAAAACGAATATTGATTCTAAAGAACTTACCGGTTCAGATTTTCATCAAAATGCTAATTTTCACGGGAAATACCAAAGAGCC
Source organism: Acidobacteriota bacterium (assembly GCA_016208495.1). Lineage (NCBI taxonomy): Bacteria > Pseudomonadati > Acidobacteriota > Acidobacteriota bacterium. Next base: position 18,170 of record JACQXX010000149.1, read on the forward strand.
AAAAAACTTTGAGCATTTTGAAGCGAAAATTTCGCGTTTGGTTATGAAGGTCAAACTAAATCTCAAAACTCGTACCTTTTGTGGAAGGATTACTGCCTGTAATTATGTGAAAAATAGATGTAACCTGGATACACCACTGAGAATCAGTGGTCACTCTGTCGTTTTGTAACCATGGTTCGCGCCGCAGGTTCGGCCAAAAGCCGTTAACACTGTACTCATACCCTTTTGGAACGATCCTATCGTATGAGCAAAAGGCTAGGTTGTTGATAAAACCGTACTTCCACCAGCCCTTAGCTCGATACCCTCAGCCCAAAATGGTATCAATCCTATCCAATTGAGAGTATCACCGACAGAAAAATCATCGAGCTATTTATAATCGTCAAGTTCCATTCTGGAAATTGAATAGAATTGTGTGCCTTGGAGACGAGGAGAATTCCTTTTTCTCGTTTTATGGGCGAGTTCTGTTCTTGATTCTTTCCAACCTGGGAATTGCGACAAATAGGTTGATTGAGCTGTATTTTATTGAAAAATAACGGCTTACTATCGTCGTTTTTCACAACTCATATTTCAAATTCATATTACTGAGGATTGGTGTGCTTTGTACGCCCATACTCAGTGTAGGTGGTTCCTTGCGATTTTTGTAACAGAAATCGTGCTGGCAATTGATAGGTTGTCAGGGGAACAAAACAAGGGGGATCAGCCTGAAGTTAGGGAATCAAGTCAGGTGAGCTGACGATACAAGGCGTCAGTGGCAGAGAGAGCGATCACATAGTGGGTTCGCTGAATAGAGAGCAGATGAACCCAAAATACAAAATGCGATCCACAGGGCACCACTCGTGCCGCTGTGGCGCAATAAATTTAAGGAGAAGGAATAGAGCTATGCAATTCAACAAGCTCAAACGCTTTTTAAAAGCGTCAGCATTGCTGATGTTGGCGGCCTTGATGGTCGTGACATTGGCACCCGTGAGCCAGGCGCAGGAACAGATCAACATCAACGCGTTGTTGCTTGATTTTCCTGGCGGTTTGGGGAATGTAATTACCGGGGGAACATCGGTTCCCGGATTGACGGTGTTGTTTCCGCGGGGAAATGCGGGATCAAACAACGGCATCTCGGACGTGATCACGGACGATTTTAACGGCGACGGATTTACGGACATTCTGGCCGGGTCATTTAGCAGCGACGAAGTGGCGCTGTTGTTGGGCCGGGGAAATGGATCGTTTGTGCGGGCGCGGCTGGGAACGCTGGTCGGCACCTGGACATCAACTTCAACGGGAACACGGCAGGAAACGTCGGGTTTTCAGTGAACGGACAGTTGGATTTCGCTGGCAACCCGGTGGCAGTAACTGTCGGTAATGTGACCGGTGGTTTAATTCCAGATGTGGCGTACCTGTGCTCAGGGTCATTCGACACCGGCGTGTCGGACGGGTTTGCGGGAATTGACATCGCCGCGGACGCGGCGACAGGGTCACCGGAACAGGTGATCGGCGGCGGTGTCGGCGCGGGCAACGCGGTGGTGAACGAAAACGGCTTCACGGGAAGTCTGTATGATGCGCAGGGAACCGTCGGCAGTGTCAACGACTATGACGATGAAGCGGGAACGATTGAAAACAACCGCCGTCAGTTTAAAGTGGCGCCGATTACCGCTTTCCAGGGGAATCTGTGCCCACGGGCGATTATGTTCTCCCGGACGTCACAGTTGCAGGATGGTTCAAACGACTTGTTGTTTGTGGCGACGGATAACGGCTCAGTCGGGGACGGCGTGGCCGGGATTGATAGCGACGGAGATGGGGTGGACGATGTGTTGTCAGCTCCGGACCGCAGTGCGAACCCAATCGGATCGGTGTTTGTGTTGTTGAACGACGCGACGAGTGCGGCATTCCAGGGAACAATTCTGCGCAATGCGCGCCGCCAGGATGAAGATTATGACTTTGGGTCAACCCCGCCCTTCCCATTTGGGAAACAGAATGGGTTGATTCTTCAATCAGGGAACCTGCCGTCAGGGTTGTCAGGTGGGGACTTCAACGGGGACAATGTGTTTGACATTTGTTCGTCAAACAATCTGTCGGCAACGGTGACGATCTTCAACTCCGGGCAGATTTCGGCGGTGCAGCCAACCGCCGCACCAACGTCACCCCAGGTGAGTTCATATCCAAACGTTTCGACGTCCTTCCTGCCAGTGGGTGGATCACCGACGACGGTGTACACACAGGATCTGAACGGGGATGGCAAACTCGACATTCTGGGAACCAACCTGTTGCCAGGCGGCTATGTGCTGTTCGGTTCATCCACCGCAGGCGGGAACCTGTTCAACCAGGGAACGCTACGCGGATTGGGTCTGGATTCAGTGACGACGAGTGGTGGCGCGGTGTCGCTGGCGGTTAACACGATTCCGGCGAGCGGCGTGATTCCGATCAACGGGCTGCGGGATCCGATTGAATTCGGGGACAATGCGGGAACGTTGCTGGATATCGTGATTGCGCGTGGCAGCACGGCTTCAGATTTGACGGGAGCGCCAGGCGGCCTCAACGTGGGCTACGGAACGGCGTCGGGAACGAACTTCGTGCAGTTCGGGACGGTGCGGTTGAGCAGCTTTGTGGGTGTGGCCGAAGGCAACATCAACAACGATGCGTTGCCGGATGTGGCGATTTTGGACCGCGGAGCGTCACAGGTTCTCACCCTTCTCAATAGTGCCGACGGACTTTCACAAACCCCAATTCGACGTGGTATTGGTCGGTTTAGCTTGCTGGACTTCTTTACTCGGACTGAAGTTGGCGGTCCGACATCATTGGATATCGCTGATGTCAATCGGGATGGCCTGCGTGATATCGTGGTGGCTATTGATGGACCGAATGACCAGGTCCTTGTCCTGACCAATCTGGGATCGAATGTGCTTGATTTTGACACGCGGTTTGCAGTGCGGTCATTCCCAGTAGGGGGGGATCCAACCTCAGTCAAGCTGGTGGATCTGGCTGGACCAGCCGGACCAGGCAGTGGGACGGCAACCGGCAAAGACGGTGCTCCGGAAATTATTGTTGCCAACCGGCGAACAAACAGTATTCAAACCTTGATCAATGACGGTGCAGGCCGATTTGGACAGGGCCGCACGGCTGAAACAGGCGGGTTTGACACGCTCTCAATCGCCCTGTGCGACATGAATGATGACGGCAAAATGGACGTTGCGGCCTTAAACCGTGGACGTCGTGGACTTGGCACCGGCACCGGCGAAGAAGACGACTCAAACGTGAGCATCATGTTGGGCAATGGCGATGGTTCATTCCAGGCCACTGGCACTTTGATTCAAGTCCCACGACAATCCGTGTCAATTGCGGCTGCCGGGTACAATATCGTGCGCAATGGAATCAACATTGACATACCAGATTTGAACCTGGATGGCATTGCCGATCTGGCTGTCGCCTCACAGCTTGGTGGTGGGTTGACCAACGATATTGACAATCCATTTACCCCAAATGATAGCGATGGAACCGACGAAGCTGGTTCGATGACAATTCTGTTTGGGAGTGCCTCACAACCGGGTCAATTCACCCGGTCAACTGACTCACAATCGCTGGTGGATACAGTTCGGAGTGGTGGCCGTGTGGCAACCTTCCCTGGATCACCAGATCCGTTGGGCCTCTATCCCGTGATTGGATATGGCTCACTGGCAATCAACGCCGACTTTAACCAGAATGGACGCCCAGACGCTCAAGTTGGCGGGGTTGAAACCAACAACGGTAATCTGATTGGCGGCGGCGGTTCAAACAATGGCGCTTTGGAAAACCTGTTTGCTGGAACAATGACGAGCCTGGATAACCTGAGTTCGGCGTTTGCCGCGCAACGGACGACCAATGTGTTTCCCTCAGGATTGAATAACCTGCAGACAACCAACGGAACAGCCCCAGTGGATGAAGACAACGTAACGGGCGTGGCGGCGGCTGGTGCCTATGTGGTCAGCGATACGGGGGCAATTGTTGGTCAAAACACCAACGATTTTGACCCTGGGAATTTCCAGACTGTGCCAGATGTGGTGAGCGTGACCCGCATTGGCCGCGTGTATGAAAGCATCAACATCACCAGTGTCTTAAATCACGCGCCCATGGTGACGACTTCAAATGGGAATCGTGCGTTTGATGGACCTGGCCGAAAGGTAGCATTGACTGAAAATGAACAAAAAACCATCAACGTGAAAGCTTTCGACGTTGACCAGACCCTGGATGGACGATTGTTGAAATTCCGGCTGTTGGAATCCCCTCCCTTTGTGACATTGACGGATAACACAAACGGGACGGCATCAATCTCAGTGAAACCAGGATTGACGGATGGTTCAGCCAGTGCCAACAACGGTTTGGGTCAAGACTACAAGGTGGTGGTGGAAGTCGCCGATCAGGACTTCCGATTGCCATTGACTGGTCTTCTCTTCTTCCGAATCTTTGTGAAAGACGCGCCAGCGCAGCCATCAATCACGCCAATTCCGGATCAGGTGGTGAATGCCACGCAGGCACTGGCCGTGCCGGTGACCGCAACCGATGCCACCAACCGCCGCTTGACGATGTCAACGACGTTTGTGAATGCATTTACCTCGTTCGCTGATGGGGGTGGTGGAACCGCACTGTTCCAATTCCGGCCAACCGAAGCCAACGGTGGCGTGTTCAACGTCAGCGTGACGGCGACTAACGACCTGGGCTTGAGCGCGACGGCGAGCTTCAAGCTGACAGTAATCGTCAACACCGCTCCAACCATTGGCGCTATCGCTGCGGTTTCCATTGCTGAAGGCAGCACCCAAACAGTGAATGTGAGCGTGACGGATCCAGATCGGGCTACGCTCAATCAAATCAACACCTTGTCACTGTCAGGGGCGCCAGGGTTTGCGATCCTGAGCGATAACGGCAACGGAACGGGAACGATCAATCTGTCACCCAAGACCGGAGATGCCGGGTCCTACTCAATCACCGTGCGAGCACTCGATAATGGCATTCCAGCCAAGACGGGTGAAGTGACCTTTAACGTGACGGTGACGTCAACGGTGAAAATTATCGCCGCCTCCTTTAAGCAGAAACGGCTCTTTGTGAGCGGTGAAAACTTCGGTCCAAACCCAACCCTGATCGTGAATGGTGTGACGGTGCCGGCCAATCTGATTGTGCCATCACCATCACCCAATAGCATCACGGCCAAGGGCAACAATAAGAAACAGTTGGGTCTGCGCAAAGGACCCAATTCAATTGAAGTGATTGGTATCAATGGGGTTAAAGCTGCCGCCTACATCCTTCCTTTGTAACTTCAATGGTTGCTTGTCAATTTAGATAAGTGATCCTTCCAGTTCGATCCTTATGAATTTCCTTCATAAGGATCGAACAAACTAACGCAACGATTCATCTTTTGAAAAAAAGAAGTATATTTCGATTATTTGCTAAAATTTTATGAGATAATTGCTTTAATAAAAAATCTAATTTCCCAAATATCTAGTAGTTTAAAACATTGATTCTTATGGAGAAAAATGAAATATATTTTAGATTTAGTAATCTTTTAAAATCTTATTTTATCTGGAATTTTCTCGATTTAAATTTAGTTTTTAGTGATATATTTTTTTAGTTGTTTTTAAGAGTTGATTATTATTGGTTTGTGTATTCAATGCTCTCTATATTTAGGATAGGTATCAGGTAGATCTTTGACTTCTCCTAAAACTCGCTCAGCTTTCAATAAATTTACAGACCTCACTCCCCACCCTGACATAAGGAGCGAGGTCTTTTTTTCTCCAGACCCACGTGACATTTTGGTGACCCACACCGCTTACTTTGAAGGTACCTCTGATTTCATCCTTCCCGTCCAAATAATTCAGGGTCCTGAAAAGCCTTCCACAGCGGCCTCGCTCAAAACACCTTTTCAAGTTGGTTTTTGGTTGATCTCTATGTGGGATTTCGTCTGTTGACCTTTAACTCACGATAATCGCCCAACTCGATAGTTCAAGGATTCGCTCAAAACCCTCAGTCGGAATTATCGGAAGCCGACGGAACCGCCTGGATTCCAGATTTCCCAATTGCTTTTCAGGTGACCCCTGCTTAAGATGCGCTCTCTCACCACACAAGTCCGGAAAGAGCTCATTTCATTCCCTCTGGAACTCAGGAGGTTGCCTTGCAGATGCCAAACACAATCAAAGAATCTGACTGGAAAATTTTCAGCAAGCTTTTCCCCGAGGCGCTTGAGCGGCTTTATCAACGATATCTGAAGGAAATCGAAGCCGTGGCCGCGGATGACTCCAAAACGTACTTCGACCGGTTTGAGGAAATCAGTACATTGACCCGCGACCGCCGCAAGGAAGTGAATCGTGGGTTTGACCGCTTCAGCCGCTCACGAGCTGTGAGCCAGCTTGCCTATATCAAAGCCCTCGATTTGCTCACCGAAGAAGAGTTTCAACGCTTTAGCCCGGAAACCCGTGAATTGATTCGATCCTATCTGGGGGAGTAATCTTCATCAATGCAGGATTTAGCCGCCAAAGTAACTGGATGCTTGCTTGGGGGTGCTGTCGGTGATGCGCTTGGGGCTCCATTTGAAGGGCTATGGTCAGACACAATTCCTGATCAGGAGGAACTCCTCGCCGGATATGCCCTCTACGAAGGATTTCCTCCAGGACAATACACCGATGACACTCAATTAACCCTGGCCACGGTCGAGTCAATTGTTCGCTGTGGACAGATCAACCTGCCGGACATCGCCCGCTCCATCTTTCAACTGTGGAGAACCGAGGGCGTCATCGGACCCGGCGGTGCCTGCAGCCAGGCTTCACGTCAGTACTTCCAGACACAAAACTGGCAAACCTGCGGGGCTCCGGTTGGAAATGCTGGAAACGGCACCGCCATGCGAACCGCAATCCTGGGTCTTTGGTTTCTTCACCATCCAGAGCACTTAGCCCCAACCGTCGCCCAGATTTCCCAAATTACTCACCACGATCCACGCAGCATTGCTGGAGGTGTGGTCATTGCCCAGGCCGCCCGTCTGCTGTCCCAACATCCTGAGATTTCCCCATTGGAATTTTGCACATCCATTGCGGAAACAATTGAACCGATTGAAGCTTCGTTTTCCAGGCACATTCGGGAATTGCCACGATTGATTCACATCGAAGACGCGCTGGCACTGGAATCCATCGCCTGGGCCGGCATGCACGTTCCCGAATTTGATCGTCCCATCATCACGCCGTTTGTGATTCCAACCGTGCTGGCAGCCCTCTGGTGTGTGCTCAAATATGGAGACAGTTGGAGCACTGCCGTTTCAGCCGCCATCAAACTTGGTGGTGATGTTGACACACTGGGGGCCATTGTCGGTGGGTTGATGGGAGCAAAACTTGGCGAAACCGCGATTCCGCCACATCTCGCTCAACAAGTCGTTCAGGCCGATCACATTCGGGCACTGGCAACGGCCTATGGAGCGCACATCCTGAGAAAAATGAGTCGCGAGTTGTGAGAAAAAAACAGACTGTCGAGCATAGGTGAACTAAATTTCTAGGACCAATTAAAGCATCTTTTCACAACAATTTAACCCGTTGTGAACGCGTTCACAATTTTCCAAGCCTTCTCAGTCTGGGTGCTGAGTTATTGCACAATTGGCTTTGATTCGATTAGGTTTTGGCTGAAGGAACCCTTTTTAGACATAAGGAACAAAACAGCCATGGCCAAACAAGCCATCCCTCAAACGATTCAAACTCAGGTCGCCGCTATCGTCAAAAAATTCAACACCGAAGAGATAAAAAATCCCAACAACTTTTTTTATCCGCGGTTCAAAGGGCAATATTTGTACCTTGATCGCGGGAGCCGTGAACGCAAAGAGCCTATTTGTCGGCTTACATATCTAGGAAAAATTGATGTCTGGGAATTTGCCATTTATAAGTACTCAAGCGAGCGATACGACCCGGAAGAATGGTTCTTCCCTGGTGTGGAATTTGTGAATGGAACCATTGAAGGTGCCATGAAAGCCGGGATGGAAGCATATCCACCATCTCATTTTGATGCCTCCAACATACTGAATGCCTTCTCAAAACTGTTCTTCAGAAAATAATGCCAGTTGGTGAATTGAGTGAAATATAGGTTTTCAGAAAAAGGTTCAGAGTATTGTCTTCAGACGAGAGAATTTTTCTTCCATCCCGCTCATTCCGTCTCATGCCTGACGGCGTTCCTTTGAATCGAAATCATTTTCCGAAATACTCTAGGACCAGTTAAAACACTTTATTCCAATAACTTAACTCGTTGTGAACGCGTTCACAAATTGAGCGAAATAGTGAAATAGTGAAATAGCAAACCAAAGCGAGTAGCGATTAGCGAGTAGCGAGTCGTTAATTCAGAAGAGCAAGGAGCGAGTTGTGATGAGAAAAAAGACCGTTCAGAGTGCACGAGCCAAAAATTATAGGACCAGTTAAAGCACTTTATTCCAATAATTTAACTCGTTGTGAACGCGTTCACAAATTGAGCGAAGTAGCCAGTTGTTTTCACCTCCAGGTGGTTGGTTTGCACCTCGAAGAGCTGCAGTTCGGATAGCCGGTCGGTTGGCCGCTTTGGGCCTACCACCGGACCCAAGCCTGCCCCCATATCTCCCGCATCAGCCACGCCCCAACGGGGCGTGGCTGATGCGGAGGAATAGAGGCCCAATGTGTTCCGGTGGTAGCTCGCAAAGCCGAGCAACCAGCCGGCTATCCGAACTGCAGCCTTTCAGGATGCTCAAGCCAAATTTCAAATCCCCTTGTCCTCTTGGAAAGCAATCAAAAAGCCTGATTGCGAAAGCCACTTGTCCCTCGCGATTTGCTCTTCTGAATTGACTACTCGCTACTCGCTACTCACTACTCGCTTTTCTGGATTGACTACTCGCTTCTTCGCTATTCACTATTTCGCTCCCGCTTGAGTTTTTCGAGAACGTCTTCAAGCGCCCGGATGTAGTCCTCAACCGCCACGGCGCTTTTGCGCGACGTCGGGCGCATTTCGATTTTGATACCTAGTTTGCGTTTTGGATCCGGGTCACGATACCGGAACGACATGGGCTTTGGTTTTTCTGGAGCGGCGGACTGTGATGGAGTCATTGCAGGCCCTGCGTGTATGGCCTGGAGTGCCGCCAGTCGTTTAGCTTCGGTCAATCGCTGACGTAGCGGCAAGGCCACCAGCCGGAGCAAGGTTCGGAGCGACAAGTTCGGAATTGTCCCGCAAGTAGCTAAAACTTCTTCGTCAAGGTCACGAATTCGGAGCCACTGTGCCAGCGCGTCACGCTTGATGCCCAGGGTTTCGGCGGCTTTTTCCTGGGTTGGGAACTGGTCGGCAATGCGCCAAAACGCACGCGCTTTGTCTATGACGTGCAGGTCTTCGCGTTGAATATTTTCAATCAGGGCCAGCAATTGCAGTTGAGTGTCCGTTGCCTTGCGCACAACAACCGGAACCGTTTTCAAGCCCAGTTTTTGAACTGCCAGCCAGCGTCGGTGACCGGCAATCACAGTGAAGGTGCCATCCGATTCAGCACGGGCCAGAAGTGGCGCGAGCAACCCGTGTTCTTTGATGGATTGGGCCAGGTCATCCAGCGAGTCTGCCGAATGGTTTGTCCGGGGCTGGAATGGATTTTCGCGAAGCGTTGAAACGGCAAGGTCCTGGATTGGTTCGTGGCCGGTGACGGGCGGCTCAATCAAGGCCGACAGGGCCGACAACCGCGCTGAAGACACCGACGTGGGATATTTATTCTTAGCCATGAGCTTCCTGTTTTTGAGGTGTGAGCGACTGGAGCACTGCGTCGGCAATCGCTGCCACATCGTCGTTGGCCGGGCAATTTTTATCAAAGACCCGGAGCGGTTTTCGAAACGTGCCCGATTCGATCACGCTTTTGTATTTTCTGAAGGGCGACAGGACCTGGTAATGAAACTCTGGACAGATTTGGGTTCGCAATTCGTCAAGATGAAACGAGTGAACTTTCAGCCGGGTGTCAAACAGCGTCGGCACGACCCCGAGTACCTTGAGCGCACCCAGGCCCATATCGCGCCGTCGCCGCTGGGTCTTGGAAATTTCAACCTGGACTTCGGCAAACGATGAGACGGCTTTAAATTCGGTTTGGACTGGAATCAACAACCCGTCTGCGGCCAGCAACACCTGGACCGTGATTTCCGAAACGCGTGGCGGGCAATCCACCAATATCACGTCAAATCCAGAGCGAATTTGAGACAAAATGCCGCGAAACCGGGCCGGATTCTTTTCCTGCATGAGTTGAATTTCACCCGCAATCATCATCCGATTGCACACGCCCAGCGCCAGGTTAAACGGCGTTGAGATAACATGTGGGAGCAGGTCGGCGTCGGAAATGACTGATTTCCAAAAGGTCTGGTCTTCGGGCAGAACCTGGGAATCAAACCCCAAAAATGAGCCAAGTGTGCCCTGCGGATCGGCATCAATGACCAGAACGCGCTGATTCCGCAAACTGAGTTCATATCCCAAATCGCGGGTCAGCGTGGTTTTGCCGACACCGCCCGCCTGGTTAAAAATCGCAATCAGCATGGGTTGTATCCTTACAGTTTGGTTCGATTGGAAGAAAAGGTCGGCAAAGTGTCGAAGTTACCCTCTTTGACAGCCTTGAAGCAAGCCGATTGGCAGCGGAACCGTGTATGAAATCGCTGGGTACCACAAACTGATAAGTACCTTTCCATAAGTTTACTGAGAAATTGAATTTTGTAAGCGGTTGATTTTTTTCGTGTTTTTCGTGTATTTCGTGGTTAAAAATGTCTTGGAATTTTCGGTAAAGTACTTAGCAATTCAAAATTAACGCTTCGCTTTTGCAAAAGGCCAAATCATCGAAAGAAGTATTTTCTAAACCCTGAACCCCGAACCCTGAACCCTGTTCTTACTGTTCGGCTTTGAGACGACAGGTGCGCGAAAATGAACAATTGAAGCTGGTTGAACCTGACGAAGAGACCGTTCTGGTCGGGGCGAAAAGGTTTCTCATGTCTGGCACGCTGCTTTCTATACTGGACCTTCCACCTTTTCAATCCAGAGGAACCTCTCATGTCTCACCGCGCTTCGGTACGGCTGTGCCTTGGTCTCGCAACCGCTCTTGTGTTTCAGTTTTCACTTTCGATTTTCGGGCAAATACTGCCAGAGCAGATTTCCAGGGAATCAGCCCGGCTCAAACAAATCGCCACTGAAATTGGATATGAAGATAAGGCCGATCAGGACAATCTTTTACAGGAGATTGAAACCCTTAACCTCGCAACTCAAAAAGGTCTGGAGCACTATGCTCTCCATCGGTTGTACCGGGTCTGGCCGACGACTTCTGCCTATGAAGCCATGAAGGTCAATGACAAGATTGATAACAAAGATCTGGATGGATTTGAAAAACATTGGAAAGCCACCGGTATTGAGTTAGCCGAACAGGAAAAACAGGTTTCATTGAAAAAGCTGGCAACCCAGCCGCTTCTGGTCCGGGCGCTTGGTGAATCGGCGTTGACTCAGGTTCACCCTTTGTACCAGTCAAGCGAATTATTTGGCCAAAATACGGCCCCAATTTATGGACGTCATTACCTTGGGCTGGCTCAAGGGAATCTGACATTCACACTGTATTGTCAAAACCTCAGCTTTCCAAAACCTGCCCCGTCACCAGCGCTTCGCTCGTTTGCGCCAGAACTCAAAAAACTTGAAGCCCAGGTCATCGAAGGCTATAGCAAGCCTGAATCGAAAGAATTAAACACTGTCTACATCGTGGCCAACGTCACGTTGAAGCAAGCCTGGGACCTCGAAAAAGAAAAACGCTACGCCGGAGAGCTATTCCAATTGCTCGAAGCCACTCGCGTGATGGGTTTTGTTGCGGCCAAAGCCAAAGACCCGCAACCGTTGGCCGACCAGCAGGCCCAGCTTGCCCGGTGGAAGCAACGGCTCAAAACCGCCCCTGGCGACCAGAGTCTTGGATTGATGTTTCTCGAACAGGCCGAATATGTGCAGGGTGTTTTTTCCAAATCCAACAACCCTGACGATCTCCGACGCAGCACAGCCGTGCTGGAGCATGTGTTGCCGCTCTATGCCTCGCTGTGGAAAGTAAAAACAACATGAAAATTTTTCAGGGATTGATTCTCATCCTGGGCCTGCTCTGGTTTGGCACAACCGCCACCGCCCATCCACCACAATCAAAAACCAAAAAAGCAAAGTCCGCCATTCTGACCGTGACGCTGGTCCGCTGGCCATACACCTGAGGACTCTCTGACCCGGCAAGTTTGCTGGTCAAAGATGTCGTCAATCGGTATCCCGGAAAAGCCGAATTTGTCAGCCTCGATTGGGGCAACTCCGAGCTTCCCAAGCGCTATGGCATCACCAAATATCCAGTGGTGTTTGTCGGTGATGTCCTGGTCGCCAAACCCGAAGACTTTGGCGGATGGGGCGTGACCGAGTCCAAATACGGACCCATTAGCGAGAAGGCCAACCAGGAGCGATTTAAACAGGATTTGGCCCGAATGATTGATATTCTGCTGGCCAATCCCAATCAGAAACCGCTGGTCAACAAAGTCGGTGCAACCTCAAAAGAACCGACGGCGCTTCCGGACTTTGACTGGAAAGACATTGACGGCCAGCCACTCAAATCAAGCGAACTGGCCGGGAAAATTACGATTGTGGAATTTTGGGCGACCTGGTGCCCGCCCTGTCGCTCAACATTAAGCTGGCTCGGAGAACTCAAAGCTGAGCATCCTGACCAGCTCAATATTGTCGGGATTGCAATTGATTCGGAAGAAGCCAAAATCAAGGAAATGACCGACAAGCTCCGGCCTTCGGTTCATATCGTCAACGGTTCAAAAGATCGGATTTCGAAATTCGGCACCATCACCAGCGTTCCAACGCTCTATGTGTTTGATCAAAATGGAAAGCTGGTACAGGCGTTCTATGGCGCCCCACCAGACCTCCACGCCAAAATCAAAAAGGTGCTGGAGCAGTTGTAATACCATTTAGGGTTTAGGGTTCAGGGTTCAGGGAAACCAGGTTATACCATTTTGGAATGAACCTATTGCATTACGGGGAAGCTAAATTATTGAAAGAATTGTATTTCCCTGAACCCTAAACCCGATACCCTGAACTCAAAATGGTATTACGCAGGCGGTACTGACTTCTTCCCCATTGCCCCAATGGCCTGGTAATCGGCAACGGCTTCACACAGCAGTACCGGAGGGACATCTTTCAGGTCCATCCGGGTACCCTTGCGTTCGTGTTCACGCCGTCGGCGAAAGCTCAATCCGGCAAGCGTGACGTCGTGATCTTCAAATGTGCCACCTGAAATTTCACCGGTGATACCGTCAAACTCAATCACAACTTCGCATTCAAGTGCCCGAAAGCGGCGGAAGTATTCCGTATAGGTCCGCTCAAAATCAGCCGCACCGCGAGCATAGCCTGATTTCTCGGCTTTGGTGCGGAGCTTACTGGCTTTGATCACATAACCATCACAACTTGTCCAGGTCTTACTGGTTGCCTGTTCGGAACTGAGCAGGACAGGTGGTTTGTCAAATTGCGGGAAGAGCGGCTGGATTTCATAGTCCGCCAGATGCTGCTGCCACTGACGGGCCAGTTCGTCCCCAATCGTGACGCGATGGGCCAGCCGGACGTGATGGGCTGGATCGAGCACAACCGATTCATCCTGGCAATCGGTGAGCGTTCCGTCTTCGAGTGGACGAAACGTCGTGACCAGGGTTTCACCGTCATACAGCGCCCAGACCAGATGCTGACAACAGCGGCCTAAAACTGGATGCTGGTTCAGAAAAGCACTCCATTCGTCGGCGCGCCAGCTTCGCTGGGTGCACATGGCTTCGTACAACCGGGCTTGCTGACTTTCAAGAATCGTTTTGAGTTGTTTTTTGGCATCCGAATAGATTTTTTTGGCTTCTTTGGCCAGTTCTTCGGAATCGTCTTTCTTTGGATCCGGAAGCGCCTTGAGTATTTTCCCGCCAGCATCGGTCAGGACCAGTTGCAGGTTTTGATCAATCCGCAGGGTGAATTGCTGGCTGCCAAAGTCGAGGGTGAGTTCCGGACCATCTTCAAACCCGGCGGTTGGAACAGTTCGGTCAGCAAGTTCGTCCACGGTCCAGCCTTTTCGGTCAGCCAGGGCCTGAACTTGCAGCGCGGCTTCTTCGCGAATGGTTTTGACCCGAAAGCGACCCGAAACGGACAGGAGCAACTGGACGGATGCCGTGTCATCTACCCAGGCCAGCATTTGCACCAGGGCTTTGCATTGGGCCAGCCGATTGCCGTGGAAGGTATTGAGAAACCGCTTCACAACGGGGGCGGCTGATTGACCAACACAGGCAGCGGCAACCGCGAGGATACCTCGTTCTTTCAACGCACTTCCTTTGAACTGTTTGGCCAGCTCCCGGCGATACTCAGGAAGGTAGCTGTCAATCTGGGCCTGTGTCCAGCGGGAGGTAAGCAAATATTTGCCATACCGTTCAACCTCTTTTTCGAGTGCTTCCGGGGTGTAGGCGGGCACGGTATCCTGGGCAATCCAGGCGTCAAGAATAAACTGCCCCAACGCCTGTCGTTCGGCTGGAGGAATCAACCCGGCGTAGCGCCGCAGGATTGGGCCCGGCTCCGGTGTTCCCTGTTTATTGGCCTGGACCAGCCACCACGTCACAATTTTGGAATCAACCAGTTCTCCGGTATCCGCCCAGTGAACGGCTGGCAGTTGCGCAAATGGAAACCACGCCAATACGTCTGGAACGCCTTTTTTGAGCCCGTCGGCGGCTTCGGCCATCAGGCCATCGCGGTTGAGGAATTCATCCACCGAAGCCCCCAGTTTTTCGAGTGCCGTCAGCAACAACCCGCGACCCGCTTCGGATTTTTCTTTTCGAAGCAACGCCTTGAGTGGCTCAATCGCTTCGGGACGATTGAGTTTGGCCAGCCATTCAACTGCCGCCTGCCGTGTTGCCAGGTTTTTGTCTTCGAGCGCCCCTAGAATCCGTTCAAAACTGCCCGGGAGCGATTCCAGGCATGGTTGGGCCAATGGGCGTTCAGTTTTGCTCGTCCCAAGCGCTGTTTCCCATAACACCGGAATCAAGGCGAGAGGAGGTGTCGGAAAGATTTGTAACACCTGCAGGGCATTTCGACGGCGAGCGGCCTGATCCTGCTCAACCCCATACCCGCTGAGCACTTTCTTGGGGCTAAATACATCCTGAAGAAGATTCAGATTTTCGGCAAAGTATGGCCACACGGCTTCGGGTTCATATCGGAAAATATCGTACCGGTTCCAGCCGCCTTCGGCGTGCAGAATTGTTCCACCCACCCGATTGGGATTGACCCCGGCGGCCTTGACGACGGCGGCCAGTTGGCGCAAATCAAAGGCTGGGGAGTGGGATTGACGATACAGGTCCAGCAGTCCAGCCCCAGGACCCTCAGGATGCAGGAGTTCCTCGCTGTCACGATACCGGCAGGAAATATAGTCGGTCATTACCATCAACCGAATCACATGAATGAACTGCACCTGCGGATGGGTCACAAACTTTTTCAGTACAGCGCTGAATTTTTCCCAGTTATCGGGCCAAAGAGGTGTTTTCTCAAGAATTCCGACTGTTCCACGCGCCAGAGCCTGGCTGATGGCTTCGGGTTTAGGGCGTTTTACTTCCTTGCTGATGTAGGGCAAGATTTCAACCAGGATCTTTTCAAGCTCCGCTGGCAACGGAACATCGGTTGCAACCGGCGGTAGTGGCGGGAACGTTGGGAGCTGGATTTGAGCCACTGGCTGGCATGCCCCGAGATACTCCCCGATCTGGGCTGATACCTTGTCATCTTTGGCTTGTTCTTGCCATTCAAGCAGGGTCGAAGGGGCTTCAGTTCCGGCCAAATCCATCAGCAGTTTCAGGCTTTGGAACTGATCGGCAGCCTTTTGATCAGCAAAATGTGACTTTAACCAGGCCACCGCGTCGGGTTTGGCTTTTTGGAGTACCGCCACGGCCAGCTCGCGCACTTTCTTCCCAGCCTTGAGCGCCAGCCCGACGACCTCTCCCAAGACTGCTGAGAGGTTTACTTTGTGGGTATCCAGGATTTTCAACGCCAGGATCACCTGAGCCTGGTTTCCAGCCGTCAGGGCTTGGCGAGTGGGTTCAGGGTATTTGGCACAGTACTCAGCAAAGCCAGCCAGGGCCTGACACATTTCAGAGATATTGATTTGGGGAGAATCCGGGTTGGCGAGAAAGGCGAGTCGGGCAATGTAATCCGGGTCGTGTCCGGCCAGGACGCACATCTGAGCGACCAGTTCAGCCTCAAGTTTTGGTTTTTCACGAACGGTGGGCGCCAAACAGGGCGAGCCTTGAACCAGTTGATACAGAAAACAATCCAGGTGGTCGGTTTCACCAAATCGGGCATAAATAAATTCGCCACGGAAATCATTGGAGGCCAGCCGGCTATAGACCCGAGCCAGGCGATAAAAAAATTGAGGATCGCGGAGTTGAATCAGCCGGAAAAACTTCCCCCGGCGTTCGTGATAGGCCGTCGCCAACTCCATCGCCGCCCCGCCGCCTTTCACCGTGGTCAGGTCCTCAATCACGGTAGCCGGCTCGCCGGTCAACACATACGACATCACGCGCTCAGGCAAATTAGTTTGGATTTTCGATAGCGAGTTAAAATCAGTTCGAAGTAACTTTTCCAGTGCGGGAGATAAAGCACCTGCGGGTCCAGTGGTTTGGTTCACGTTGGACATGATGAAGATCCTCTCATCAAATAAATTAGGTGCGGGGAAGATCAAAAATCAAGAATTTGGATTTTTCAATTACCTGGTTATACGATTTTTTACTTTTCGTCAAGAATTTTTTAAAAGCGGCGTCAAGCTGCCGCACTCCAAAGAAAAGAGGGCAGCCCGGTATGCGTGTCATACCTGACTGCCCTCTGGGGCTCAATTGTGGTGAAACGGGCCTTATTCCTGAACCGCTTTTTTAATGGTTTCAGAAATGACAAATTTCAGTTTTTGGCCACCGGGAATGGTGATGGGTTCGCCTGTGCCTGGGTGACGGCCCTGACGCTCTTTGACTTCGCGGAACACAAACTTTCCGAGGCCGGGGAGCATAAAGCCACCTTTTTTTGCTTCTTCAGCGGCGACGACCACCAGCTCATCCAAAATCGCTTTGGCTTGAGCTTTGGCTTTGCTGTCGCCACCGGATTTGGCAGCCAGACGGTCAACCAGTTCGGTCTTGGTCATAAGTTTAACGACCGGTTTGGCGACTTTCTTTGGCGCTGGCTTGGCCGCCGCTTTTTTGGTCGCCTTGGTGTCTTTAGCTTTCGCTGTTTCTTTCGCTTTGCCCTTAGCCGGGGCGCTCTTGGGTGCAGGTGCTGCTTTTTTGGTAGCCATGGTACTTTTTTTCGTTCACTCCTGATGGTTGGGATGGAAATTAAAGATGGAATACCATTACAAAAAATTCAGAAGAAACGCAAGATTTTTTTTGCTGAAAGACCGCCCAGAAGCGGAAAAACTGCAGTCAATTGAAAAAAAATTGCAGAAATAAGCCAGGAAAATTCAAAAAGAATAGTCACCTTCCTTTCATTTATGCCAAATTTTGCTAATTTGACTGGGTGAAAAACCCTCAAAAAAACTGGCTTTTTCTTTGGAGAATTCACCGATGTATTCACTTTTTGACCCCGAAGGGGCGCAGACACTCCTTCAAAGATTTCACCGACTTACTCCAGGTCATTCCCGACATTGGGGAACAATGTCAGCCAACCAGATGATTTGCCATCTCAGCGACCAGCTCCGAGTGGCACTGGGGGAAATCCCTTCGCAACAACGAAAAAATATATTCTGGCGAACATTCATTAAATGGATGGTTCTCTATGTTCCGTTGACTTACCCCAAGGGCGCCCCGACCACGCCGGAGATGAAAATCACCACTGCCAGCCAGTGGGAGGCTGACAAAGCTGAGTTTTGCGCCTGTTTGAAGTCTTCCGCCAGCGTGGCCCCGCCGGTCAATGGTCGCTACATCCGGCATTTGGCCGTCTGACCGGCACGGAGTGGGGCATTCTGGCGGCCAGGCATATGAACCACCATCTGCGTCAATTTGGTGAATAATAGCTCCGCCGGATTGAACAAAATGGTTTGGAGTGGTAAATGGTGAAGGTTTTCCGTCGCATTCTTTTTTTCAGGACTTCTTCAGGCATAGATCTTCAGATACATATTTCCTGGGAGCGCCGGCATCCTGCCGGCACAAGGCGGTTGAGTTTCAATCAGATGCCGGCATCCTGCCGGCGCTCCCAGGGAGGAATCTTTTCTATATATGTCTGCCTTTGAGGTCTTATTTATCCAATAAGGAGTCACGCCTCATGTCTATTCGACAGCGATTCTGTGCCTGTCTGGTTGCGGTCTGCCTGAGCAGCGTTTTTGTGCTCAGCCAACCAGCCCATGCTCAGATTAAACCGCCCGTTTTAAAAATCACCCAAACCAAACTGAAAAACAACCTTACGGTTGTGCTCCACGAAGACCACACCGCACCAATTGTCAATGTTCAAGTCTGGTATCACGTCGGGGCCAAAGATGAAAAACCTGGCCAATCGGGGTTTGCTCACCTCTTTGAGCACATCATGTTTAAAGGCACCAAACATATCGCCCAGGAAGAATACCCCCGGCTGATCGAGGAAACCGGTGGCATCCAAAATGCCGGAACCCTGCAGGATTACACCTTTTACTGGCAAACCGTCCCGGCAAATTATCTTGAGCGCGTGTTGTGGATGGAATCCGAGCGGATGAAATCACTGACCGTCAACGAACAAAACTTTGCTTCGGAACGGCAAGTGGTGTTGGAAGAAAAGAAACTCCGGTTTGATAACACTCCGCTGGGCAAAATCTATGCGCTGTTGTTGTCCAACGTCTTTAAAACCTATCCTTACGCCCACCTTCCCATTGGCTCGGAAGAAGATTTGAATGCCGCGACGGTGGCTGATGTCAAAGCCTTTCATGATCGCTATTACGTGCCTGACAATGCCACCGTGATCATTGTGGGTGATTTCAACACCGCCGAAGTCATCAAGCAAATCGGAAAATACTTTGATGATGTTCCGGCGAGTGCCACGCCCGTGCCGCGCATTAAACTCGAAGAACCCGAGTGGACCGAGGAACGTCGCTCGGTTGTATATGACGCCCGCCTGCCGTTTGGTGGCGTGACGATTGCCTATCCGACCGTCAGCGCCAATCATCCTGACCGTCACGCGCTGGAGCTGCTTTCAAACATTCTGGCTCGTGGCGAGACGTCCCGACTCTATCGGAGCCTGGTGTATGACAAACAACTGGCGATTTTTGCGGCTGGGAGAAATGAACCGCTCGAACTGGCCGGTATTTTTTCGTTTCAGGCGGCCATGGCGGTTGGAAAAACAGCCGAGGAAGGTGAAGCCGCACTGCTGGCTGAAATTGACAAAGTCAAAGCGGAGCCGGTGAGCGAACAGGAACTCAATCGGTCAAAAGCACAGTTGATCAGTTCGCTTGTCCGTCAGCGTCAAACGGTCCAGGGCAAAGCTGACAATATTGGCTATGCGACGGTGATTATGGGTGATTACCGACTGGTGAACTCCGAACTTCAAAAGTACCAGGCGGTGACCATCAAAGACCTTCAGCGGGTCGCCCAAACCTATTTCAATCCATGGAAACGGCTGGTGATTTATTTCCTCCCTGAGTCAATGCGCCCGAAGCAATCTTCAGTGGTGCCGACCTCCACGCCGACAACTGAGACTCAAAAAGGAGCGAACTAACGCCATGCCCTGGTTGAACTTATTTCAGAATTCAAAGACGTTGCGAATGCACTCGCTTTGCAGTTTGCTGCTTTCAGGTGTGTGCCTGCTGACACCACTTTCAGGCGTCACCCTGGCGGCGCAGGAGAAACCACCCGTGGCACCGCCGTTTCATGCGAGGCCGTTTCCGGCGTTTGTTGATCAAACCCTTCCCAATGGATTGCGGGTCCTGATTGTTGAAGACCATCGCCAGCCACTCGTTTCATTTCAACTTTCGCTTCCGGGCGGGGCCATTTACGACACGGATCAAAAAGCCGGTGTGGCTTCGATGACCGCCGATTTGTTGACCAAAGGCACCAAAACTCGCAAAGCCAGGGATCTGGCCCAAACCGTGGACGATCTGGGCGGCGCGCTCGGTGCGGATGCGGGTGATGAATATGCCCGTGTCACTGCCTCATTTCTGTCAAATTCCACCGCCCTGGCGCTCGAACTTCTGGCCGATGTGACACTCAATCCGACCTTTGACGAAGATGAACTTGCCCGGGCAAAAACCCAGGCCATTTCCGGATTTCAATTCACTTCAATTTCAGGCGGCTTTCTGGCGGGTGGCGTCTTTGACCGGCTGGTATTTGGCACGACCCCATATGGACGTCCATCGAATGGAACACCGGAAACAGTCCCTACAATTTCACGAGCCGATGTTGTGGCGTTTCACCAGAAGCATTACACCCCCAAAGGGGCCATTCTGGTGGTGACGGGTGACGTACAGCCAAAAGCCATCATGCCGCTCATCACCAAACACCTTGGCGGGTGGACCGGGGAAGCGGTTCCACCGCTCTCAATTCAACTCCCAACCGAACCAAAGGGCGTGCGCATGGTGGTGATTGATAAGCCAGATGCTGTTCAAACTGAAATCCGCGTCGGTCGCCAGGCGTTTCCGGCCACGGATCCAGATCGGATTACCGCCTCGCTGATGAATGTCGCCCTTGGCGGTGGGTTGTTTACCACGCGTCTGATGCAGGAAGTTCGCGTCAAACGCGGGCTGACCTATGGCGCACGATCATCGCTCCAACTCTTGACCAAAGGCGGAAAATTCACGCTTTCAACCAACACCAAAACCGAATCAACAGTGGAGGTAGTGCGCATCCTCCTTGATGAGCTGAAAAAGTTGCGTGATGTGCCGATTTCTGACGTGGAACTTGCTCAGCGGAAATCATTTATGATTGGGCAGTCGGTCCTCAACGCTGAAACCCCGGCGGACGTGGCCGGCAACCTGCTTGATGCCATTCGACAGGGAGGCGGGAAACAGGACCTGGATACGTATGCCCAGAAAGTGTCCGCCGTCACCGCCGAAGCCATTCAAAAAGTGATGCGCGACCGGCTCAACCCGGACTCAAGCACCATCGTGCTGGTGGGAAATGCCGCCGGATTTGAAAAAGAACTGGCGTCACTGGGGAAATTCGAGAAGATTCCGTTCCGTGACGTGGACTTAATGGCGGCCAATTTACGCAAGCCATCCCCCCTGGAACGACCTGCCACTGATGCTGAAAAGACGGCTGGGTCAGAGTTCCTTAAACAAACGGTTGCCGCTTTGGGTGGCGAGGCGTATGTGAACCAAAAAACGGTGATTCGACAGGGGAGCGGTAAATTCTCACCGCCAGGGTTGCCGCAGCCTTTGGCGGTGCCTTCGATTACCAACACCACTGGGGAGGGCGGTAAGTCGGTGCTTACGATCAAGCATCCAGCCTTCGAAGTCAGCTTTGGAACGGCTGGAGATGGAAAGATCTGGGTCGTTTCGCCACAGGGCGTGCAGGAATTCCCCAATCCAGAACAAGGCAAATTTGGCCTGGATGTGTTGAATAAAGCGGCGGTGCATCCCGAGGAATTCCTGATTCGCAGCCTCCCGGATGAAGAAAAAGAAGGTCGGAAATACAAAGTGTTTGCCATTTCAGATAAGGACAAACACACCACACTGTTTTACTGTGACCCGGAAACCAGTCTGGTATCCCGACTGACATACAAAGGACAACAGGGAGACACTGAAGAACTTTATGCCGATTATGCCGACTTCAGCGGTTTGAAAGTGGCCCGAAAGGTGACCTACAAAACCAACGGCGCGATGTTCCTTGAAGCCACCTTCACAGAGATCAAGGTCAACGAAGCGGTTCCTGATTCCGTGTTTGCCAGGCCGGCTGGGAAATAGGGTTCCGGGTTTTTGGAAGGGATGGGGGATGAGGGATGAGGGATGAGGGATGAGGGATGAAAAAAATCCCTTGTCCCCTTGTCCCATTGTCTCCTTGCCCTTGTCCCCTTGTCACCCAGTCACCTTGTCACCTTGTCACCTTGTCACAGGGTGTTTGATCTAGTCTGAACCCTCCACTCAACCTGCTGCCGTTGGGTTCAACCGGTCAGGGCGACCGGTTGAACCCAACCTCCACTGTTCGATAAAGGCCGGGTGAATTTGTGAAACCCAACTGCCCTCCGAAGTCCCCTTCCTCAAAAAAATCCCCGGCACTTGCCGTACCTGTTTCAACACCTGCGTCACGTTCCACCAACCAGCCCGCACCTGTCGCCAAAGACGTATTTCCAGTGGTTGGGATCGGTGCGTCGGCTGGAGGGTTGGAAGCCTTTACTCAACTGCTTTCCACGTTGCCGCCCGATACGGGAATGGCTTTTGTCCTGGTTCAACACCTTTCACCTCATCACAAAAGCGAACTGGTCAACTTGCTTTCCAAAACCACCGCCATGCCTGTAAGGGAAGTTGAGCAGGAACTCCCAATTCAACCCAACCATGTCTATGTGATTCCGCCAAATGCCAGTCTGACAATTTCAGATGGAAAGCTGGTCATCACTGAACGTCTGCCAGAGCAAGGGATATCGTTGCCAATCAATACTTTTTTCGAATCACTTGCCCACGAATATAAAGAACTCGCGATTGGTATTATTTTATCCGGCAATGCGTCGGATGGGGTGGTTGGGCTGAAAAATATTAAATCTGAAGGCGGAGTGACCTTTGTGCAAACCGAAGGGTCCGCCAAATTTCCCAGCATGCCGCGCAACGCCATCCTGTCTGGCCACGCGGATTTCATTCTGCCACCTGATCAAATTGCCGCTGGGTTGGCCCGACTGAGTCAGCATACATTTACTCATATTCATTCATTTCAGGAATCTGGGGACATCCTGGATAACAAAAAATCTGAATTGGATAAACTGTTTGGGATGATCCGTGCCGCGACGGGTGTGGATTTCAGGCATTACAAATCAAACACCATTCAGCGTCGAATTACTCGCCGGATGAAGGTCTGTCAGATTGATACCTTTTCAGCCTATGTCACATTTCTAAGAAAGAATCAGGCGGAGTTGGACCTGTTATTTCAGGATCTGCTGATTCCGGTGACCCAGTTTTTCCGGGACCCAGAGAGTTTTACCGCGCTTCAGCGCCTGGTGTTTGCTCGCCTGACAAACCTTCCACCTTCTGACCTGCCGTTGCGAATCTGGGTACCCGGCTGCTCAACAGGCGAAGAGGCGTATTCGATTGCCATGGTCGTGCTTGAAACTCTGAGCGATACCGCCAGTTCACGCCAAACCCGAATCTTTGCCACCGACGTCAATTTAGCGATGGTGGAACGGGGACGGCTTGGGATATACCCCCGAGAAATCGAAGCCAATGTCAGCCCGGAACGCCTGAGTCGGTTTTTTGTCCCCACCGAAAATGGGTACCAAATATCGAAAACCATCCGCAATATGTGCATTTTTGCCCACCAAAATGTGATCAGCGACCCGCCGTTCTCAAAAGTTGATCTCATCAGTTGCCGCAATGTGTTTATTTACTTCGATAGCCCGCTGCAACGGCAAGTGCTCCATACCTTTCACTACGCCCTCAAGCCAAATGGGTTTCTGTTGCTTGGAAATACTGAAACGATAGGTGTCTGTGCTGATTTGTTTCTGCTGGTGGACAAGAAGGGCAATCTGTATCAAAAAAAATCCAATGCCCTGGTTAGCCCAGTTCATTTTAAAATGAGCGAATTACCAATCATACCAGGCACTGGAAAACAACCAATGAGTTCAAGTCCCACGATTTTTGACCCTGAAATCCTCAAAGAAGCGGATCGGCTGGTACTTGCTCGCTATGCACCACCCGGAGTGGTGGTCAATGCGCAACTGAATATCGTGCAATTTCGAGGTTCAACCGGGCTTTATCTGGATCCAACGCCTGGAGTTGCCAGCCTCAACCTGATGAAGATGGCCCAGCCAGGGCTCTTGCCCCATTTGAGCCAGGCTATTTCTGAAGCCGACCGGAAAAAAGCACCGGTGCGCTGGGAAGGGGCGACACTTGAGTTGAAGAACGGGTTTCAAGGTATCACGGTGGTGGTGATCCCGCTGTTGATGGCGGAATTGCCGGAACCCCATTTTCTGGTGTTATTTGAACCTGAGCCGACTGGGTTGAGAAAACCAGATGAGACCAAATTTCTTCCTGAAGTATCTGAAACCCCGCCGCCGGAGTGGGAACTCGAACGCACCAGCCTCCGCCAGGAACTCGTTGTCTTCAAGGAATACCTGCAATCGGTGATTGAAAAACAGGTGGCCACCAACGAGGAACTCCAGTCCGCGAATGAAGAAGCGCTCTCCAGCAACGAAGAATTGCAAAGTCTGAATGAAGAACTTGAAACCGCAAAAGAAGAACTCCAGTCAACCAATGAAGAACTCATCACGGTCAACGATGAGCTTCAAAACCGAAACCAGGAACTGGCCCAGCTCAACAACGACTTGAGCAACCTGCTCGACAGCGTGGAAATGGGGTTTGTGGTCCTTGACCGGGAATTGCGCATCAAACGGTTCACTCCGATGGCCGGAAAAATACTCAACCTGATTCCAACCGACCTTGGTCGCCCATTCAGCCATATCAATCCAAATTTGCATCTGCCGGATTTGCCTTCAATTTTCGATGAAGTGGTCAACCAGTTCCGCAGCAAAGAGCTTGAACTTCAAGACCAAACCGGACGCTGGTACTCGCTCCGATTCAAACCCTATAAAACGCTGGACTACAAAATTGACGGCATGGTGATTGCACTCGTTGAGATTGACCTGCTCAAACGCAGTGTCGAGGCGGCTGAATTTGCGCGTGAACTCTCTGACGCCATACTTGAAACCATCCAGGTCCCAATGGTGGTGCTGAACAAGACCTTGCGAATTGTTCAAATCAACGAAGCGTTCCGCCAGCGATTTGGGGTTCAGAGTGGTGTCATCGTCAACCAGCCGTTTTTTGAATTGGGGACACTGCCTTCAAAATCATTGCCGCTACGAACGCTCCTGGAGGACATGCTCTTTCAAAATCAATTATTTCAACGGGTTGTAATCGAGTTGGAATCTGATACCATGGGACGAACCCCCACGATAATCAATGTGCGTCGAATCGAAGGTCATCGAGATCCAGCTCCATTGCTGTTGCTGGCCTTCGAACTTCCCGTACCCTGACTGGAACCTGAAGTCTCTGTATCATCACCCGATAGCTTTCGAATTCAAAGGAGACACAATGTCTGAGTATAATCATTTGAGTCGGGAGCAACTCATCAAAGAGTTAGATCACCTTCGAACACGATTTGAAACCGCCGCCGCCAGTCATCTGACAACAGTTCAATCCCTTCAACATCATCAAGTTGAACTTGAAACCCAAAACAGCGAACTGCTCGAAGCCAGGGCCCAGATCGAAGGATCGCGCATTCGGTATGTGAACCTCTATGATTTTGCTCCGGTTGGGTATGCCACCCTCTCGTTGACGGGGTGTATTTTGGAAATCAATTTAACGGGTGCCAGGTTACTCAATACCGAGCGATCAGCGATCACAGGCAATTTGTTTGCTCAATATGTGGTGAAATCTGATCTTCCCGTGTTACTCAATCACCTGCATCAGTGTCGAAATTCCACTGTCCCGGTAACCACTGAAATTTCAGTGAAAGGCCCAGACGGTGGTGCGATCACGGTTGAATTGCTCAGCCGACAAAATGAGACCGAGGAGGGCCACCCAACCATTCTCACCGTTTTGACCGATATCGCCGACCGCAAACGGCTTGAAGCTCACCGCCTGACCATTTCCAAACTGGAAAGCCTCGGGGTACTGGCCGGAGGGATTGCCCACGATTTTAATAACCTTCTGACAATTATCACTGGCAATGTCAATCTGGCCAAACTTCAATCTACAAATCCAAAAGTCATTGAAAAACTGGACCGCATCGAACAAGCCGGAGTCCGGGCGCAAGGATTGGCCCGGCAACTGGTTACCTTTGCCCGAGGCGGTGAACCGGTTCGGAAAGTAACCGCCCTTGCCGGAATCATTCAGGAAACGGCGACTCTGGCCTTGAGTGGCTCAGCCATGGAGTTGACCTGCACGATTCCCGAAGCTACCTGGAGGGTTGATATTGACGCTGGTCAATTTGGTCAGGCACTGCACAACATCTTGATCAATGCCCGGGAAGCGTGCCCGGAAAATGGTAAAATTTCGATTCAGGCTGAAAACATTTTCATCTCGTCGCTGTCTGGACTTCCGCTCACGATGGGAAACTATGTCAAGCTTTCAATTCAGGATACTGGAGAGGGAATCCCCTCTGATATTTTGGGGAAAATCTATGACCCGTACTTTACCACCAAGGAAACTGGAAGCGGCCTTGGGCTGGCAGTCGCCAATTCGGTTGTGACCAGGCACGGCGGCTGGCTGGCCGTAACGACAAAAGAGAATCTTGGCACGACGTTTACCATCTACCTGCCCGCCGCCAAAGACGTGACCCCTTCTGAACATCACCCACCTTCGATAGCAGGCGGTGCTCAACCATCAGCGACTCCAGCCCGCATTCTCGTCATGGACGACGAATCAATGATTTTGAACATATGTCAGGAGATTCTGGAGAGCAACGGGTATCGTGTCGAAGTGGCCACGAACGGAACTGAGGCCATTGACCTGTTTCAGGCGGCAAAAGCCAGCGGATATCCTTTTGATCTGGTGGTGCTCGACCTCACGATTGTGGGTGGGATGGGTGGACGCGAAACCATGGAACACCTGCTCAAACTCGATAAGGATGTCCGGGCGATTGTGTGCAGCGGATACTCAAACACTCAGGTTTTATCCAGGTACGCGGACTTCGGTTTCCGTGATTTCCTCTCCAAACCTTTTCAGATGGACGATTTATTGCACATGTGCAAAAAGTACTCCCGTCGGTAACCAACCCATATCCGGCTGATATTAAATTTTGAGTGCCGTATTGACAGAGCGGAACTTTTTCCCCAACGTTGTGTCCAAACTGCTATGTTGAACATCCGTCATATTTCCACCAGCCAGCGCTGTGATATTTGCCACCAGTCGGACCAGTTTGATCCGATTCAGGAGGTGTGTTTCCGATGTGCCGGGGTGGAAATCGGTTTCCGTGTCCCACTTTCACGGCCAGCACCGCTTCCGCCATTTCTGGCAGCTTTGCTCATTGCGCCGCCGGCTCGGCCCAAAGTGAAAATAACGCTGAGGAAAGTAATCCATTTCACGTTGGGGTTAATACTGGCACTGGTTCTCAATGGCGGCGCGCTGCTGGTGGCCTGTACCTTCAATGAGCCAGCCCCAAATGTCCAAACCACCAGTTCTGAGGAAGGGTGGACATTCCCGCACTATCAGTCAAAAACAGTTGAAGAACATCTGGTTGAATCGTTTGAGGGATTCCCCAGGATTTTGCTGCCCGGTCTCTGCTTTGGAGTCGCAAACACTCTGCTTTGGATCGCGATAGCTCAATATCTTCCTTCTTCCCTGAAGGAGATTGGGTTGGAATTGTCAGAATAAGGGCTCTATAGCATTTTGCAATGAATAAGTACCTTACCGAAAATTTCCAGACATTTTAACCACGAAACACACGAACGACACGAAAAGAATCAAACGCTTACCCAATCCAATATCTCAGGAAACTTATGACAAGGTACTTATCTTGGGTTAGGAGACAGTCAAATAATTCAATCAAAGGGATTTAGTAAACAACTGACAACTGACTACGAACTGGAACTATGTCAATGCTTTCGCTTGAATCAACCTTTCAAGACAACTGGGCCGCGTTGGTTCGCCGACTGGAGGCACAAACCCAGGAATCAATCCGTGAACTGCTTGCGATCTGGCAGGATGTAAAGGAATTGGCAACCCGACACATTCTGGAACGGCAGGTTCCTGAATTTCCAGAGGCGAGTGGCTCCGATCTTGAAGCCTATCGTCACTTCCGCCATCAAACGGCCATTGATTTGATCGAAACCGTTCTGGCAGAGGTAGACCGAAAGCGAGTATTCAAGCGAATCATCAAACTGATTGAAACCTTTGACCGCAGTGTTGACGAAGCACTTAAAAATTTGCCTGAAACTCCAATCATTTCAGAAAAACAGGTCAATGAAATGTTTGAAACCGGGGTCAATTCAACACTGGCTCGACTCTGGTTGAAGCTCCGAATCCGACAGAAAAAACTCAACTGGCAATTGGTCGTGACCGAAGAGTGGCAAACCCTGAATCGAGAGCGACTCAAGCGGGAAGGCCAGTTGCTGCTAGACCTCGTTCTGCTCTTGCGAAAATTGCAATCACCCTGGGAATTGACCCGGATCCATCTGGATGAACGCGTGAAAGGTAAGCGGACCGGCCAGATTGATTCCAGTGCCCGGCTTGAAACCCAAAAGCAAAATGTTTTGCGACGAATCCATCAGTTTGAACTTGCGTTCACGCGGTACAAACTGTTTTCTGAACGGTTGCGCTCAAAGCTGGAAACCCGGTTGTCACACCGGCTGGCCGTGCGGTCATTGGCGCCGCTGCCAAAAAAATCACCGCCACCGGGGCCCGAATTTCTCAAGCTGTGGGTGGAACAACTCCGAGCAGTCGAGGCGGAAGCGCGGCTTGAAATTGAATTGACCCGCCACGAAGGAAGGCTGATTGACCTTTTTACACAATTCCTCGACCAGGTCGAGCGCGAACGGATGGCACTCCGCACTGAACTCCAATCCCTCACTCGGGATGTTCGTCGTCAGGTGGAATCAAATGGGCCAGTCACGTTAACGGATCTGGAAGCCGATGTCGTCCCAGCGCTCAGTCGGGTTCACGATTTAGAATCCACCTTTCGCAAACAACTCAACCCACTCCGGGCGCCGGTTGAACTGCTGGCCTGGTTGAGCCCTTACCCGCCCAAAAAACCCAAACCGAAGCTCCTGCGACCATTCGATTTTTATCAGCGCACGTTTGACCGTCGGGTGCAGACTGGGGTCGAACACATTTTTAGGGACCTTGAAGCACAACATACGGCGATTGTGACTCAGGTTGAACAAGCCCGCGAAGTCATTGTTTTTGGCACCAGCGCACTGGATGCTCATTTGGAAAATGATCGGATGGTGGCGCGTGAAGCCTTCCATAATGCCCTGCGCATGCTGGAACGCCTGAACCAGCCTGACACCAGTTGGCGGCTCCCGGTCGAACGTCGGTTGCTGGAGCTCCTGGCCGGAATGTTTCTTGAAGTTCGGGTTTTGCTCTCGCGTGATTATCTAGGGGCACTCGCCTATCTCGCCCAAAAAGGGACCAGTTCCGCGCTCAGCGAAAAGCTCGAAGCTGGTTCCGAGGTGATGACCGAACTGATTCAAAAATCAGTGGATGTCAGCGAGGCCGGGTTTTCCGAATTTCTCGTGGCCATTGGCTGGAAACAAAAATTTGATCCGGGCAAATCTGAAATCTACCGCCGCACCTACCTTCCAAAAGAGTTTACCGCCGATCTCTCCAAAAAAGAAATGCCGACTATTTACCGGCGCTTGTTTCGGTTTGAAGCGGTTGATGATCCACGCTTTTTGATTGGTCGCGCCGAAGAACTGGCTGCGATTGCCGAAGCCCGGACCAACTGGGAATCTGGCCGCCGGGTAGCCATTTTGATTACCGGTCCCCGTGGCAGCGGCAAAACCAGCCTGATCAATTGTGTCCTCAAACGGCATCTGGCCGGGGTCGAAATCATTCGAGGTGATTTCGGCGAACGCATCACCTCGGTTGAACATTTGCACGCTCATCTGGCCCGGTTGTTTGGGGTGGATTCCTCCGATGAACTTGAACCCTTCCTCCTGGAACGTCGCCGAATCATTATTTTGGAAGAAATCGAACGCCTCTTCCTCCGTCAAATTGGACATTATGTGGCGGTTCGTGAACTTCAGCGGTTGATGGCCGCAACCTGTTCGACCACCTTTTGGATTCTCGCGGGGAACCAGGTGGCGTTTCATTTTCTGGATCCGGCGGTTCAATTTGGAAATAGCTTTTCCCATCGGATCAATGTCGGAAATGTCAGCCGCGATACCCTGCAGCAAGCCATTTTATTGCGGCACAACCTTTCCGGACTCCGGCTCGAATTTGCCGAACGCCCGCGAGAAGAAACCTGGATGTCCCGGCTTCAGGACAAACTGGCTGGCCAAATTGACGCTGAAACCCAGTTTTTCGACACATTGTTTGAAGAATCAAACGGGGTGTTCCGCACGGCTTTTGAAATCTGGTTGGGTCATCTGGACCGGGTTGAAGCCGGGTCGCTCTATATGAAAGTGCTCGACATTCCAGACCTTGAGCCAGTGATGGAAGTGCTGACCCAGGAAGACTGGTTTGCCCTCAAAGCCATCCTGCAACACGGCAGCCTGACTCCGGAAGAACACGCCGTCATTTTTTTGGAAACAACCAGTGCCAGCCGGGCCCGGTTTGATCAATTACTGGCTCGCGAAATCATCGAACCGGATCCGTTGAAACCTGGTCTTCGCGTTCGTCCCGAAGCCCTGCGACTGGTGAAAGAAGGGTTGTACAAGCGGAATTTGCTTTAGCGTTTTGGGAAAAGAGTGAACGGACATAAAGGACATAAATTCGAAACCCCGAACCCCGAACCCCGAACCCCGAACCCCGAACCCCGAACCCGATTGAAAGATTTCTATGACACACCTGATCGTTTTCCTGTGGTTGCAACCTGAGATGGATTTTTCTCAGGATTTCTGGAAGTGGATTACCCTTGAGAAAATCCTCGAAGCCAGTCTGGTAATTGGCGTCGCTGTGCTCCTGGTGTATGTGACTGGCCGGTTGCTTGAAATGCTCAGCATCCGGGCGCCACGGGCGCGGTTTTTTTTCAAACTGCTGACACCCATCCTGCGCTTTGGCATCTGGTTTACCATGACCATGCTGGTGGTGGCCATTTTTGCCCCGTCGCGCGAAACCATGCTTGCCGTTACGGCTTCGATAGGGATTGCCCTGGGGTTAGGCGCGCAAGATTTAATCAAAAATTTGATTGGTGGTTTGATGGTGCTCATTGACCGGCCCTATCAACTTGGGGACCGCGTCAAACTTGGGGATGCCTATGGTGAAATTGACCACATTGGTTTGTACAGTACCAAATTGACCACGCCGGACGACACGCGGGTGACCATTCCGAACAGCCAGATTTTGAATGGTGTCCCCTGGAATTCCAATTCCGGTGTTCCTGATTGCCAGGTGGTGACAGATGTATTTGTCCCACACCATACTGATCCGGCCACGGCGCTTGAAGTCGGGTACGAAGCCGCGTTTAGTTCACCGTACACATTGCTTTCCAAACCCGTGGTCGTGCTCCTGATTGAAGAAGTAGCCCTGAACCCTTATTTGAAAGTCCGGGTCAAAGCCTATGTGTATGATCACCGGTATGAACCGCGATTCCAGTCAGACATCACCCATCGGGCCAAAACCGAATTTCTCAAGCGGGGCATCGTTTTCCAGTGAGCCGAGGCGGTGCGGGTTTTGAGCGGCAAAAGGACATAAATTCGAAAACCCTGAACCCTGAACCCTGAACCCTGAACCCTGAACCCTGAACCCTGAACCCCGAACCCTCACATGGCATTACTTCGCAAAATTCTCTTTCATTCCGGACAGAAACTCCTCTGAGGGTTCGTGTTTGGCATAGCGGGGTGGTTCAAATAAACCGTCAGCCACCTCGAGACTGATGTTGGCCAGTTCAAATCCGAGTGCCGATTGCTGGTTTTCAAGCTCCATTTTGATCAACAAATTTTGATGATCTTTGGCAAAGTAAAAAAAGACCCCGGCCTTTTCGCCGGCGATGACCATTTTGACTTTCTGAGTCGCGTAGCCATTGACGGTCGCCTCACCCAGGGGGACGATGTTGGCTTCATTCTTGAGATTGACAAATCCTTCGATCAATTTGGCTGAGTCCATAATTGGAAACGGCTCCTGGTCTTCAAATTCGGTGTACCGGTTTCGTTGTGGGTCAATGACCAAAACCGGTTTTCCTGGAATGGAAATTACAATCACCTTATAGCCTCGCATCACCTCGTTTGCGTCTGACGCACCTTCAAATGGGTGAAATTCACACCGGACTTTTCCCGCTTTTTTGATAAAGGTTTGCTTGACGGTGGAACCTTCAACCGTGACCGTCATGTCCCCCATAAAATCAGGCTGCCCGGTGAGCTGATTGAAGAACTGTGCTTTGGTATCGGTGGTGTTTGGGGCCGATGGTTTGCTGGTTTGCGCCAACGTTTCATTTCCGGAGAAAACTCCAAGAAACACACAAACAAGGAAAACTCGAAACATCTTTGGAAATCCTTTTGAAAAAATGAATATTTTGACCATTCCCAACGTGACGGTGTAGAAATGTGGTGGAAAAGATTGGGAAAATAAACTGAATTCTGCAATCTTGCGCCAGAACCCTCATCCAACTTGCAGGTTCAATGAGTAAAGGTACCGCAAGTTCGCTTCACGTCGTGCATTTCCCCTCCATCTCCGGCACAATGCACCATCTTCCACAACAAAAACCTTTTCGAAGGCTTCTGATTCTTCCAGGCTGTTGGGTGTTATGTATTTTTCTTGGATCAATGACACTGTTCACCAAACACAATCCATCGCCGCAAAAGTGAATCTGGTCTGGCTTCACTTCACGGCTGAAATTGTTGAAGGATTCTCCCTGATTTGGAAAGCGGTTCAATGGACCGTGATTGTGTTTGTGCTGCTCCACCTCGTGCTGGTCATCACCTGTTGTTTAAACCCGATGCTGAACTGGGAGGAAAAAGCCTTTCTGGCGGTAGGCATTCCAGCCGTTGGCGCCATTCACGGGGTGATGGTCGGGCTGGTCATTGGGGGGATTTTACTGGGCTGGCGGCTGTTTGGGTGGGCCAACCTGGTCCTGATCGTCAGTTTGTTTGTCTGCACGAGTTTTGCCTACTGGTCGGGGAGCCATTTTATTTCCAGCTTTTTTGATGAATTGATCCTCACGCTCGCCACTGGATTCACGCAAGTGACCACGATGCAGGCCGCGCACATTTCACAGCCAATCGTGATGATCCTGCTGCTCCCGCTCCTGTTGATTAAATTTCTCACGCTGGTGGACGCCTGGATGGCATTGTTTCAACTGGTGATGGCGATTTTCGCGGTTGGCCTGGCGGGCGTGGCGAGCGGTTTGACGCTGTCGTTTGTACCGCTGGCCTGGACAATGCTGAACCGGCTCCAGGCACGCGGTCAGGCTCAGTCACTGGTGTTGCAGTCAGTGCCTGGAAATAATCCTTTCCCGCTGTAAAAAATAAAAAAACGGTTTCAAACAATTTACCTGAACCAAACAACTTCTCCGAAAAGCTGATGTAGAGTGGGCTACACCGTTCATCCAATCCAGCCTGTTTCGGAGTTTCCCATGAATCACTTTGCCCTCGCGCTGCTCCTGGCGCTGTCTATTCTTCCGGCGTCAATCCCTTGTCAGCAAAAAGGAACCTCGGTCTCGGCTCGTGAGACCGATCTGGCCGAACTCCGGCACATTAAAACCGTCCTGTGGCCCAAAGCCTATCGCGAACAGGACACCGCGTTGCTTGACCGGATTTTGCACGATCAATTTCAAATGATTGACGATGGTGGTTCAATCAGTACCAAAGCCGAAGAAATAGCCTATATTCGGGCCAACAAACCAACCTATCAGTCATTTCATTTTGAGATTGAGCGACTCGAAATTTTTGAAGAACGATTTGCCGTGGTGGCCGGAACCGGCATTATCCGAAACCAGACCCCCAAAGGCCCAACCGAAACCCGATACCGGTGAACCTTTCGGCCATAAATGGCCGAGCTTCTGGGTGGGATCATCCAGCTTACACTGGTTGATCTTGAGCAGTTCGCGCTTCTGCCTGACTGCCATCAGTCAGGGTTGCGGGCTGCGCCGGTCGGCTGTCCTTCCGGCGT
>JACQXX010000149.1:52079-52741 GCA_016208495.1 Acidobacteriota bacterium
GCGGCAATCCCACGTTTTTTCACCACCTGAGCGCCGTTGTGGTCGGCATTCGCAACGTGTCCGCACCGCTGACAATGAAACTGACTTTGGCTCACGCGGTTGGCGGGATGAATGTGGCCACACCGGGCACATTCTTGCGATGAATGGTGAGGTGAAACGCTGATCACCAGTTTTCGACGCCGAAGCGCCTTGTATTTGAGAAACATGACCACCATTCCCCAGGCCGCCGCCAAAATACTCCGGTTGAGTCCAGCTTTGGCCGCCGCGCCGTTGGGTTCGTATCCGTCTCCATCGGCTTTGGGTTGAGGCAGCGGGCTGGCGGTCATGTTTTTGATTTTGAGATCCTCGACCACAAATATCCAGTGGTCAGAGGTCGCCAGCCGATGGCTGGTCTGATGGGCAAAGTCTCGCCGGACATCTGCTTTCCGGGCGTGATACCGGGCGAGCTTTCGTTTGGTCCGTTCCCGGCGGCGAGACCCTTTGACCTGGCGCGACAATCTTTTTTGCTGGCGGTTGATTTGTCGGTCACAGTGGTCCAACGTGTGCTTTTGTTCCGGGGTAAACTCAAATGGTTCACCTTCCGATGGATAGACTGGAATCACGACTCCGCGATCCAGTCCAACCGTGATGGGTTCCAGGCTTGCTTCGTCCATCTGGCGGTA
>JACQXX010000150.1 GCA_016208495.1 Acidobacteriota bacterium
AAGCGGCGTCAAGCCGCCGCACTCCACACTCTATCGCGGTGTGAATAACTTTTCGATTTGTTTTTATAACAGAATCAGATACATTACCGGCCTGACCCGAAATATTCAGACCTCAGACGGCAATATCCTGCTAGACCTGTAGCCGGGAAATTCAGTAAAATCCAGCCTCACTTCAGATTTTTCGTCCTGTCGCCTTGTTGCCGTTTCCACTCGTTATTTTTTTTCCTCGAACCGTGCACGATACCTTCTCTGGAGGAGTTTTCGAATGAGACCAAAATTCCGCAACTCGTTTGGGGTGCTGCTTTGTGGCTGCCTGATCTTTGCTGTCACTTTTTCGGCCTGTAATCCTTTTGCACGCAAGCTGGCTGAGGGCATT
Source organism: Acidobacteriota bacterium (assembly GCA_016208495.1). Lineage (NCBI taxonomy): Bacteria > Pseudomonadati > Acidobacteriota > Acidobacteriota bacterium. The sequence continues at coordinate 377 of JACQXX010000150.1, forward strand.
GAAGCCAAAACCATGAACTGTGAACCCGGTTCCCAGGGTGGCAATATCACCCTGGCCCTGCAAAACGGGCCGACGACGTTTAATCCCTATGTGGATGCTTCGCCTGATACCTATGAGGTCATGCGCAATCTATATACCACCCTGCTCGACTATGACTATGCCAAAAACAAAGTCGAGGACACGGGGTTGGCCACCACGGTAACACCGGACGCCGATGGACAGAGTTTTTCGATCAAAGTCCGGAAAGCCTTATTTTCCGATGGGTCTTCGCTCGATGCTGAAGACGTGGTTTTTTCCTATCAAACCTGTGCCAGTTCCGATGTGGACTCACTCCTGGGAGATTTACTGAGGACCCGTCAGGATAAAACCGTCAAAGAACCCACCATTACCAAAGTTGATGCCCAGACACTGACGGTAAAGTTTGGCGGACCCATTTCGCCGGATGTTGCCCGTCTGATTTTTGCCAGAATTCCGATTGTTTCCAAAAACAGCTTTGGCGGGGCGGTCAAAACGAGCAGTGCCAGAGAAGCCTATGGTCTGAAAACCGCCCCCGATAAAATCGTCTCATCAGGGCCGTTCAAAGTGGTCTCGTATTCAGCCAGTGAGCTGGTTTTGAAGGCCAATGAAAAGTACTACAAGACAGATTCCAACGGCACGCTTCTGCCATACCTGGATGAAATCAAGTACCTGCTCAACCTGGACCGCAAAGCCCAATCCGACAAATTTGCGGCGGGTGCGCTCGATGCCTGCAACTATCTGACGGCTGAAAAAGTGAAGAGCCTCAAAGGGAACAATCAATATATTGTTGAGGACAAAGGCGGGTCATTGCACGTGTGGGCGTTGATTATGAACACCCGCTATCTGCATTCCAAACGATTGATCAGCCCGGTGAAGGCATTTAACTTTGCTTTTGACAAATTCCGCTTTGCCTCTTCCAAAGCCATCAATCGGGATAAACTGGTTCAAGAGGTGGCCGGTGGCGGTGCCAAGCCAGCCTTCAATATCTTTACACCGGGCAATAGCGCCTGGTTTGATAGTTCAGTCAAAACCCATACCTACGATTTGACTGAAGCCAAGGCGTTGTTGATGGCCCAGGGATACAAATACACTGGCAATGAGTTAAAGGCACTCGGGAAAGAACTGGTCCGGTTTTCAATTGCTTATCCAAAAGACGCCACCGCGGCAGCCATTGCCAAGCAACTGGTGTCTGATTTCACAGCGCTTGGGGCTGAAGTTCGGGCAACAGAAGAAAAACCAGAGGTGATTTCCAACTACCTGACGGCAGGGACTTTCGACGCGGTGTTGATTGAACTTCGCCCAGAGTGGCCGGATCCGATCTTTATTCAGCCTTATGTGACCGGCAGACGGTATTGGGCGGCTGACCCGGAACCGGAAAGTACCGACATGCGCATCAACTTTGGCGACCCGGCGGGAAAATGGTATGACGATACCCAAGCCGCAATGGACAAAGCCGTATCGCTCCGCGCCATTTCCGACCGCAAGGCCCAATACAATATTGTGCAGCAGCGCTGGGCCGAGGTGATGCCAGTGGTTTACTTGATGTCGGAAAACACCATGGTTGGCGCCAAGACATCCTTGAAAAACCTGCAGTCAGCCATGGCTGACCCAGGAATGACCTGGAACCTGGAGGTCATTTGTAAGAAATAGCTTTCTGAAGAGCGAGTAGCGAGTAGCGAGTAGCGAGTCGTAAAACAAAGTGCTACCTGAACAGAACGTAATACTTAGGAACTGCTTCTTTTCAGGTTTGAATGAAATCATCGGTTCAAATCAAATTTCAAAATGAGATTGATTAACTACTCGCTACTCGCTACCTCGCTACCTCGCTACTTCGCTCTTCACCTGACGGATGCGTCTCTGAAAACGCCCTGATTTCACCAACTTATGAGGGATGAATTATGAACTATGAAGAAGCCATCTGATGAAATATCAAACGGTTAGCTGTTTCATAATTCGTAATTCATCATTCATAATTCATAAAGAATGCTTCGAACGACTCCGCACTCACCGAAATGAAAGCGTGCAGCCAATGTCGCAGAACTTACACCGCTGACATTTTCTTTTGTCCCTATGATGGCAACAACTTAACGGCTGCCTCGGATGAAGAAAACATTGGCGAAGACCCGCTTGTCGGGCGAGTTTTGCTTGATCGGTACAAAATCACAGCTCGAATTGGCGAAGGTGGAATGTGCACCGTGTATCGTGCGGTTCACTTGCTGACCCAAAAAACCTGGGCGGTCAAGATTTTGCACGCTGAATTAGCCTCCCAACGCCAGGCTGTCAAACGATTTCAAAAAGAAGCGTTGGCGGCCAGCCGGATTACCCACCCGAATGTCATCTCCGTGACCGATTTTGGCACCAGCGAAGAAGGGTATGTCTATCTGGTGATGGAGTACCTGGACGGCGTGACGTTAAAGCGGGCGCTTCAGACCGAAGGTCGGTTTGATATGGAGCGCGTTTTGCACGTCACACGCCAAATCAGCGAGGCACTGGACGCCGCCCATAACCAGAATGTCATCCATCGTGATCTCAAACCGGAAAATATTATGCTGTCGGCGGGTGAAGCCGCCGGTCAGGATTTTGTCAAGGTGGTGGATTTCGGGATTGCCAAAGTCCAGGATAGCACCACGGATAGCGCTCCGTTGACGGCGCCAAATCTGGTGATGGGGACACCTCAATACATGTCGCCGGAGCAGGCCAAGGGGCTCGATCTGGATGCTCGATCTGATATTTATTCGCTTGGGGTGATTGTCTATGAAATGATCACGGGCAAGCCTCCGTTCTATGGTGGCCCCTCGAAAATTGTCCTGGCCAAGCACGCCAATGAAATCCCTCCCTCACCCCGTCGGTTGCGACCTGAAATCTCAGCCCACGTTGAGCGGGTGATTATGCGGGCGCTCGAAAAAAGTCCGCTTCGTCGTCCGCAAACCGCCACGGAAATGGCCCGTGAGCTTGAACTGGCCGTTCGACTGGCGGCAACTATGGCCAAATCAACCCATCTGGACGAACCTTCACAGTCAAACCTGACGCCGTACCGGGATGAGAACGAATCTGATCGCAGTGGCGCTCCGGCGGCAGAGGCTGATCCAGCGGCTGCCGAAGCCGCTTCGCGATCCCTGATCGCCTCGCTCGAAGCCGCCAATGGCACCCAGGATCTTCCGGAATGGCGACGCTGGCTGTGGCCAGCCGTTATGCTCTTTGCGGTGGTGCTGGTGGTGGTTTTGGTGTTGTGGAAGATTTCGAGCTAAAAACCAGGGTTCAGGGTTCAGGGTTCAGGGTTCGGGGTTCGGGGTTCCGGGTTCCGGGTTCCGGGTTCCGGGTTCCGGGTTTTCGAATTTATGCCCTTTATGTCCTGGGTGTCCTTTTCAATGACCCCTAAACCCTAAACCCTAAACCCTGACCCCTGACCCCTGACCCCTGA
>JACQXX010000151.1 GCA_016208495.1 Acidobacteriota bacterium
CTGAACCCTGAACCCTGAACCCTGAACCCTGAACCCTGAACCCTGAACCCTGAACCCTGAACCCTGAACCCTGAACCCTGAACCCTGAACCCTGTTTTGCCCTGCGTCAGTGGGTGGGCGAACGCAACCAAAGCAGGTACAATAGCCTTCACTCCCCAAAAAAGTTTCCATGGAAACTTTTTTGTAACCCCCTCTGAATTCATAGAATTACAGCCAAAAGTTTGTTTTTTCCGTACAGGGTTTCTTGTTGGGGAAAAATTCTTTCCAAGTCAAGCTATTCAAATGGGTTAAGAGGAATCAAACTCAGGTAAACCTTTTCGTGTTTCCCACCCGCTGACGCAGGTGGTACTGACTGGAGTCCGGATGTCAAAACCTTCAAATCGCGCCTATTTTTTACTGGCTTTCCTCACGTTCCTCAACATTTTAAATTTTATTGATCGCCAGTTGATTTCAAGCATGGCGCCACTGTTGATTAAAGATTTGAATCTGACAAATGCCCAAATCGGGCTGCTTTCCGGGTATGTGTTTTTGTTTTTTTATACCGTGATGGGACTGGTGCTTGGGACAGTGGCTGACCGTACCCACCGGCCACGGCTGATTGCGGCGGGGTTAACAATCTGGAGTGCCTTAACCGCCATTTCCGGAATGGCACGGGGTTTTTTATCGCTGGCTTCAGCCCGCATGCTGGTTGGTGTTGGTGAAGCGACGTTGTCTCCGGCGGCGCTTTCGATGTTGAGTGATGTGTTTCCACCGTTGCAGCGCGCTTTTGCCACCGGCATTTATTATGCCGGGGTGCCGCTCGGTGCCGGGTTGAGCTTGCTGGTGTCAGGCTGGATGGCACCCCGATTCGGCTGGCGGACCTCATTTTATGTGCTTGGCGGTTTGGGGTTGGTCATGGTGGTGCTGGTGTTGTTTTTGGCTGACCCACGACGTGGCGCAATGGAGAAAAAACAATCGGATATTCCCCACCCGCCGCAATCAACCCTTGGAATCCTGGGTGATTTATTTGTCGGGCTGCAAACCGCGCCTGCGTTGTTATTGACGGTGCTTGGCGGTATCACTCTGACCTTTTCCGCCGCGGCTGGAAATCATCTGGTGACGTGGCTGGTCAAGGAACGTGGATTTGCCTTCAGCAATGCGGCCTACATCGGAGGCATCCTGTTTGCCACCGGCGGATTGCTTGGGAATGTTTTTGGCGGCTGGTTTGCCGATTGGTGTCAGCGGCGATACTCGGGTGGACGGCTCTGGAGTATGGTGATTCAGGGCGTGATTTTTCCCCCGATTGGGATTGCCTTTTTTTCGTTCCCGCCAGATTCGCCGTTGTTTTATGTTGCCTGGTTTCTGACGTCGTTTGGAAGTTCGTGCTGGTATGGCCCGCTCTATGCCGTCACTCAAGATCTGGCGGCTATTCATATCCGCTCGACAATGATTGCCTTTATGACGCTGGCGGTCAGTTGTGTCGGAACGGGCGCCGGGCCGTGGGTTGCCGGAATGATTGGGGATTCCCATTCACTCTCACTTGGATTGAAGGTGTGTGCTTTTATGCCCTTGCTGGGAACGATTCCGTTTGCCCTGGCCGCACGGCGCTTTGAAGCCGACAAACAACGGGTGGCCGAATACGCAAGATAAGAATTGAGAATGAAAAAAGTGATTAGTGGTTAGTGGTTGGTTCTTGCAAGGTATTGATTTCTAACCACTAACCACTAATCACTAATCACTAACCACTAATCACTAACCACTAACCACTAACCACTAACCACATTCTTCATTCTTAAATCTGCCCGGCACGTGAGTTGCTCAGAGGAGGTCGCAATTCAAAAAAACCGGTTGAAGGGAAATTCTAAACGATTAGGAATATTTTTATGGCTGACCTTTCTCAACTTACACCGCCTCAAATCCTGCGCACCGTGTTTGGATTCGAGACCTACCGTACCGGTCAGGAAGCGGTTATTTCACAACTTCTTGCGGGTCATTCCGCACTGGCGGTTTTCCCCACTGGGGGCGGAAAGTCGCTCTGTTACCAGTTGCCGGCGTTGTGTCTGCCGGGATTGACACTGGTGGTTTCGCCGTTGCTGGCTCTGATGAAAGACCAGGTTGATTTCCTGCTGTCAAAAGGGATTGCGGCAGCACGTCTCGATTCAAGTTTGGATGCTGAGCAATATAATCAGGTATTAAATCAACTTGGACAAAATTCATTAAAACTGCTGTATGTTTCCCCGGAGCGTTGCACCAACCAGAACTTCCGCGCCTTGATCGCCCGCCATCGGATTTCACTCCTGGCGGTTGATGAAGCCCACTGTATTTCCCAATGGGGGCCGAATTTTCGCCCCGATTACCTGCAGATTGCCCAGTTTGCGCGTGATGTCAGGGTTGAACGAACCCTCGCGCTGACTGCCACCGCAACACCTCAGGTAGTTGAGGACATTGCGGTGAATTTTGGAATCTTACCCGACCATATTACCAACACCGGGATTTATCGGCCTAATTTGAAACTTCGGTTTATTCCAGTTGAGCCCCGTGCCCGCGATGCCAGTTTGTTTGAAAGTGATTTTTCAGGACCGACGATTGTCTATGTCACCCAGCGGTCAACGGCGGAACACATTGCCAACCGGCTGGCGGTCAGGGGAATTCCGGCCCGGCCCTACCACGCGGGAATGAATACCGAAGAACGCGAGGAAATCCAAAACTGGTTTCTCGCCAGTGAACAGGCGACGGTGGTGGCCACGATTGCGTTTGGAATGGGGATTGACAAGTCCAACATCCGCGCTGTGTATCATTTTAACGTGCCCAAAGGAATCGAAGGCTACATTCAGGAAATCGGACGTGCCGGACGCGATGGAAAGCCCTCGCTTTGCCAGAGTTTTCTCTCCGCTGATGACGTGCCGGTGCTGGCCAATTTTGCCTATGGCAGCACGCCGACCAGAGAAGCGATTGAAGGTGTGGTGACCGAAATCTTTTCCGGTTCAACCGAACTGGAATTAAATCTGTATGATCTTTCACGCCGGTTTGACATCCGTGAACCAACGCTCAAGACGCTGCTCGCGCACCTGCAACTGGACGGTTATCTGAAAAGCCGGATGCCCGTTTATCTGCTCTATGAATTTCAGCTTCAGCATTCGGTCGAAAAAACGGTTCAACTGGTGGCGCCCGAAATGAGCGAGCGAGTCCGCAAATTTATTGCCCACGCCAGCAAAGGCATTACCTGGTACAAGCTGGATTTCGGAGGCATTCACAAGCACTTGGAGCCGCATCGTCACCGAGCCGAGGAAATTTTAAATCACCTCAAGGAACGCAATCTGGCGGTGGTCAAAAATTCGGGCGTTCGGCATCGCTTTTCAGTGCTTCAATTTCCAACCAGACTGGGTGTACTCGTCAAAGCGTCGTGGGAGCGGTTTACGGCACAGGAGCAAATGGAAATTGAACGGCTGGAGGAAATGTTACGCCTGGTGCAGTCTGACGAATGTCACTGGAATGCGCTGGCCCGGTATTTTGGCGAATCACGAACGGCTCCCTGCGGGCACTGCACGTTTTGCGAACAGAAAAAGGCGATCAAACTCAAACCACGGTCCGCGTCCGGCACCGTGCCGGTTCAGATCATCCGACAAACCCTTCAGCTTGATCCGGAAGTGTTTGAGCACCCACGGGTTTTGGCACGGTTTCTCTGTGGAATTTCCTCGCCGCGATTGACGCAGAAAAAACTGACCAAACACGAGAATTTCGGTTTATTTGCGGAGTTCGATTTCCACAAAGTCCTGGCTCAGTGTGAAAGCATGGTTGGTGTGCGATAGCATTTTATAACTTTTCAGATAAATATTTCCTGGGAGCGCGGGCGTCCCGCCCGCACAAAATCTATTGATAACAAACCAGTTGCGGGCGGGACGCCCGCGCTCCCAATTAGAATTCTTTTTCTGAAATACTATAACTGTCATTCGTCAGCCAAATTTGGATTTCGGAGGCATTCGGTGTGATTGCATTAACCCAGGGAGGTAATTTTCTTTTGGAACTGTCTGACGAGCGTTCGCCAGTCGTCATGATTGGAATAACCTGGCACCCTTCAACGGTTGGTCGGGTGCCGGTTGAACTCGACGTCAGTTGTTTTTTGCTCAAGCCAGATGGAAAAGTCCGCTCCGACGCCGATTTCATTTTCTATAACCAGAACAAAGATCTGGCTAAGTCAGTTTTTTTACTGACTGAAGGTGATTCCGCTCTCCCCAGGGGGGCTGCCGTTGGATTCCGTGCCATGCTGAACAAAATTCCCGCTTCGATTACAAAGTTGGCATTTTGCCTGACGATTTACGAAGCGGGGGCTCGCCGGCAATCTTTTGGTCAGGTGAAAGGGATTCGCATTTTTTTGACCAATCAGGCTGGAACGCTGCTCGGTCAGTATGAATTGTCCAATCATCTCACGAGTGAAACGGCGGTTATCCTCGGCGAACTGTATCGGTACAAAGACCAGTGGAAATTTCGGGCCGTCGGTCAGGGGTACACGGGCGGACTGGCTGCCCTGGCGACCGGGTTCGGGGTTGAACTTGACGCGCCGACACACCCGACTCCGGTAGTCACTCCACCGCGTTCAAATCAACCAGCGATGGTTCGACAAATCCCGGCTGTCCAAATTCCAACGCCTCCGGCGCCGCAGCCACAGACCTTTCCGGATGGATTTTGCCAGCGGTGCGGAAAAGAAGCCGGGATCATTGGCAAACTTTTTGGCTACAATGCCCAAACAAAGCGCTGTAAAGCCTGTGACAAAGAGTACCAGAAAGAACTCAATGTTTTCCGACAGTATTTTATCCAGTATTGTGCCGATGGAATTCTGACTCAGGACGAATGGGCCAGTCTGCAGCGGATAGCAACTGATCGGCGACTCAAGTGGGACGAGGCTCTGGGGTATGTTCAGGCGGATTCAGTCCTCTTTTTAGAAAGAACCCTTACCTTTGCGGCGTCAGATGGAATTATTACTGATGAGGAATACACCGGGATCCATCAACTTCAGAAGAAATTGAACATTCCGCTGGTTCATGCGAAGCCAATTTTTGACCGGCTTGATTATTTGAAGCGGATTTCAGACATCCGGCACGGCAAGCTTTCGGCCTGTACCACCAACGCGCACCTTGAGTCAGGTGAAGTTTGCTACCTGGAAACCAGTGCGGTGTATCACAAAATCACGACTCGAACGACTGAGCACATTCCAGGGACCTTTGTCGCGACAAACAAAATTCTTCGGTTTCTCTCGCCCAAAGGCGGCTGGACGATACAATGGAAAAATGTAATGCGGACATCACACGGCAATCAATGTGTGTGCCTTGAACTTTCAACCAAGAAGGGAAATGGTCATTACCAGGTCGGAGATTGTTTGTATGTCGAAGCCGTCATCGCGGCCTTGACCAAAATTTCCAAACGCCAGCTTCTGGTCCCGCAAAGCGAAGATGTGAGCCGACATATTCCACAAGATGTCAAAACGGCTGTCTGGCAACGAGATAAGGGAAAGTGTGTGCAATGTGCGTCAGCCTCGTATCTTGAATTTGACCACATCATTCCATTCAGCCTGGGCGGTGCCAGCACGCTCAACAATATTCAGCTTTTGTGTCGCAGATGTAACCTGGCCAAAGGGAATCGGCTTTAAGTTTGAACGCAGGGAATGAGTCAGGTTGAGTTCAAGATTGGGTTTCGGCTCAAGTTTTAAGTACTTTACCGAAGATTCCAAGACATTTTAACCACGAAAAACACGAAAAACACGAAAAGAATCAAATACTTACCAAATTCAATATCTCAGGAAACTTACGACAGAGTACTTATACCATTTTGGAATGAAACCATCGTATCAGAGAACAGTTAAATTATTTGATCAAATAGAGTTAGTGGACTACTGACAACGATCTACTGACTACAAACTGGTATTAGGATTTGCTGAGGGTGATTTCAATTACCACTGGCATTGATGGATCGGCGGTGGTGAAAAGCTGGGTGATGGGTTTGCTGGCCAGCATTCCTGGTTCTTTGTGAGCTTTTGATTGATGCCTTTCCACAAAGGTCACCAGTTCGCGTTGCTGTTCGGGTGAGAGCAGAGTTCCTGGAGGCAACTTCAAAAATGAAGGCTCGGTCAATTCAACCGGCGAGAAAATAATGGTGAAGGTCGTGGTGGCGGCTTTGCCGTCCAGTCCGATTGATGCTCCTTGTGGGAAGACAAATTCTTCGTGCGCTTTGACCTGGTTTGATGTCGCCAGGTCTGATTGGACATCGGTCAGAAATGCCGTGGGAACATTGTTTGACGGTGCAATCAAATACATCCACCCATCCGTTTCCGGCACAACGTGAAACACCACGTCCCGATTGGCTGGAATCGGTGAGTGTGGATCGATCCACTCTCCGGCAGTCAAAACCCCGGTTGACGAAACCGCTTCAACTCCAATTGACAGAATCTGTTGCCGTGCCGCCGGACGCGGGGAAACTGGACCCTGAACTTGAACCGCCGGCTGAGCCCAATTCCACGCCAAAAGAAGACCACCGGCGAAAATGATTCCCATCAGGCTGCTCCACAAAAGCCAGCGTGATCCTACGGAGTCGGAGTTGATCGGTGTCGGAACGGGTTCGATTTCCAGAGTTGGAGATTGCCGGCTGGCTTGCAGATGAGCGTCAATCGCATTTGAAAATTCGGCGCCGAACTGTTCAGCGCTGGGATAACGGTGCTCCGGTTGGAACGCCAGCGCTTTGGTCAAAATCGGAATGACCTCAGGTGGAACTTGTTCACGGTTGAGTTGGAAATATTCGGCTGGTCCAAGCTCTTGAAACTGAAGCATTTGGTGAATCGCCTGGACCAGTTTTTCAGCCGTCGGCAGGTATGGGCGGGTCCCGGTCAGTAATTCACAGGCAATAATCGCCAGGGCAAAAACGTCGGTTTGTGCCGAACAGGGAGACCCATCGAGTTGTTCGGGCGCCATATATGGCATCGTGCCGAAAAACATACCCTCCAGCGTAGGCCGGTCAGATTCGGTGCGTGAAACCTTGGCGATTCCAAAATCAATCAGCTTGGCGTTGGGGAATGCTTCGCCAAGATCTTCCAGCATAATGTTTTCCGGTTTCAAATCACGATGAAACACGCCTTCCCGGTGGGCTGCCTGGAGCGCTTTTCCGATGTGAAGCACCAGATGGCCAATCCATTGGAGCGAATGTGGTCCGGGTTTCAGGCAGGCGCGCAAGGTTTGGCCTTTCACAAATTCCATGACGAAGAAGGGTTGTCCGGTCGTCAGCGTGCCACGATCAAGCACCGTCACCACTCCCGGATGACTGATGCGGGCCAGTGCCTCGCTTTCGCGCTGGAACATTTGCGTGGCCCAGGATTCGCCCGCGTGCTTTTCAAGCATGACTTTGACCACCACCGGGCGACCGTGCAGTTGTTGATCGCGAGCCAGGTACACAATCCCGTTTCCACCACGACCAAGCTCGCGTTCGATTGTGTAGCGGTTATTGATGCTCAGAATTTGGCTTTGCCCAGAAGAACTGGCTGTGTCTTGATAGGTTTGGGTGACGACAAACTCACTGGCGGAAGGCAAAAGCTCCTTGAATTCAGGATTGACAAGCAACGGTTTTTCAATGAAACCCTCAGCTTTTGGATATATCCCAAGGAGCGATTCGACCTCGCTTCGAATCTCCTGGTCGCCGAGGCACAACCGATCCAGCAGCGTTACCCGATGCTCCGGGGCGCATTCGATGAGGTCTCCGAAAATTTCACTGACACGCTGGTATTGCTCGGGAGTCATAGGAACGAATGAAGAATGAAGAATGAAGAATGAAGAAAGTGGTTAGTGGTTAGTGGTTAGTGGTTAGTTAGTGATGCCAGTTAAGAGTTGAAAAAATTGTTCGTTGAGAACAAAGGGCTTATCAGAATCTCAAATTTCAGTTGTGAACCTGCTGTCTGTAAGTTGTTGATTTTGAAACCTCAAGTTCAATCCTTCATTTGCATTAGTGGTTAGTGGTTAGAAATCAATACTTTCGAAGAAGAACCAAGAACTAACCACTAACCACTAACCACTAACCACTAACCACTAACCACTAAATGGTTTCTTCATCCTTCAGAGTGCTTAAGTTCCCGAAACAGGAACGTTTTGGCTACGGCCCATTCGCGTTTCACTGTCGCGGCTGAAATATCCAGCGCCTCGGCGGTTTCATCTACGTTGAGCCCGCTAAAAAACCGAAGCTCGACAATTCGGCACTGGCGTGGCGCCAGGGCTTCGAGTTTATCAAGAGCCGTATCCAAAGCAATTACATCAACTTCGGGTTGGTCAATCGGCAATTCAGAGATGACATCCAGCGAAATGGTCTGATTCCGGCTAATGCGTTTTTCACGCATTTGGCTCCGCACATGGTCAACCAGAATTCGACGCATCATTTGGGCGGCAATGGCAAAGAAATGGGCCCGATTTTGCCAGTTTGCCCGGCGCTGGTTGATCAATTTCATATACACCTCATTGACCAGCGCCGTAGGTTGCAGCGTGTGACCGACCTGCTCGCGGTACATTGACCGTCTGGCAATCTGGTGCAATTCGCCATAAACCATCGGCATAAGTTTTTCGAGCGCTTCTTTATCTCCCTGATTCCAGGCAAGCAATAATTCGGTAATGTCGAGATCCATGCGCCAGTACCCCCTTCAAATCTTTGGAAATCATAAGGAAGTTTGTCATCGCATGCCAATTCTATCTCTGTTTTTGAGAATATTGATTGGTTGGCATGTCAGGCCAGGCACTTGACTCAAAGTAAGCGGAACAGTACTGGATCAGGTCAGGCAAGCATCAAAAAAGTTTCCATGACAACATTTCTATAACCTCAGCTCTATCATAGAATTACAGTCAAAAGTTTGTTTTTTCCGTACAGACAAAACAGTTAGATGAAAAAACTGCTTAACTAAATCAATTTAAAGAATTTAAATCTATTCTTCATTCTCAACTCTTCATTCTTCACCGTTTGACCAGTTGGACCTTTGTGACCAGCAGCGGCGCTTCGGCGGTCGGGCTCATATAGATGGCCGACGGCGGCATATCCTGTGGTTTGAGCCCGATTTCACGGGTCACGGCCAGCATTTCGCCTTCGGTTTGAGGACTTCCAAAATCGTCAATGGTGCTCTGTCGAAGCGGTATCTGCTGCGCCAGTTCGATGCGGTGCCAGATTTGATCGGAAGGTGACCAGGCACTGGTGCGCTCTTTCCGGGCATATTTGATCAACTGGGTGCCGGTGGGAATTCCCGCTTGAGGCGTTCGGCTGACGACGAAATAGAGTTCTTCGCGCACTGGCCCGTCAGACAGAAAGTAAAACCACTGATTTTCAAGATCCGGCTCTTTCACTGAAGGCACTTGATAGGGCACATGCGCCACGATCTGATTTTCTCCATTTTGCAGGTAAGGATTTGGGTAGATCATTTTCAACGCGCCCGAAGAATCAGCGTTGAAAATATAGAGGTATCCATTCTGATTTGATTCGATGACGAACCGAATTGCCTGTCCTGTTTGGAACGTCTGATCCGGTTTGATCCGTTCGGGGCGGCCAAACGCATTACGCGAATAAATCGAGTACCCAAGTCCGAGTGGTTGTTTGGGCGCGGCGAGTGCTTTTTTTCGCCCTTTTGATTTGGGTTGTTTGGCCGGCGGCACCTTTTGACGGGAACGAATAAACGCATCTCTGGTCACGAGATCTTCGTTTGGTGAGGATTGTCCAAACCCGGTGGACGCTCCGACCAGCACCAAACAGACAGCCCACACCAGCCAGCTTCGAATCATATTTCGCTCCCTCAGAAAAAGTTCAGAGTATCGTCTTCAGACGAGAGGTTTTTTCTTCTGTCCCATCCGTTACGCCTCACGCCTGAAGGCGTTACTCTTACTCGAAATCTTTTTGTCTCATTTGAAACCACACCAGTTTACGCGGCAGGCTTTCAACGTTGGGCTCATTTTGAATGAAGAATGAAAAATGAAAAATGGAAAACAGATCTAAACTCTTTGGATTACTTTAGTTAGAAGATTTTTTTGTCTAACTGTTTTGTCCGTACGGAAAAAATAAACTTTTGACTGTAACCCTATGACCCAAATGAAGTTATGGAAATGTTGTCATGGAAACTTTTTTGATCGGTTACAGCGCAAAATCTCTGAAATTCCGGCAAGTTCAACTCTGATTTTTGAGCGAGTCCAAAACCTGGTTCACGGCTCCGGCAATGTCCTCAACCGAATAGGCGCGATAGTCACCGTGGTTTTGCCTTAAATTTTCCGCCAGACCCAGCACAAAAGCATCGCGCATATCTTTGGGCGAGGGCTGGGTTTTGCGAAACTTGAGCGTCAGGGTAAAGGACGCTTCCGAAGCTGAGCGTCCTTTGACGGTGAAGACTTGCGGCGTCTGGCCTGGCTCCGGCGATGGAGTGGGCAAGGCTGGTTTGGTTGCGGGCGGTGTATCTTCGCGTTCGCGCTTGTGAAGAGCCGTCAATCGTTTTTCGGCTGGAAGATCAAGGAGGGTGCGCAAAAACCGAAGCGACAGGTCGGGAATTGTGGTGCAAACATTGAGAAATTCATCTCCTAACTCAATCAGCCGCACAATGTTGGCCAATGAACTGCGCTGGATACCGAGCACCCTGGCGGCTTCGGCCTGAGAGCCTTTTTGCTCGACCAGTTGGACACAAGCCCGAATCGTATCAACCGGATGCAGGTTGTCGCGCTGGAAGTTTTCAATCAGACCCAGTTCAAAAAGCGCCGGATCGTCAACCTGACGCAGCACCATCGGCACATCGGGCAAATTGATTTGGCGGGCAGCCTGGAGTCGCCGTTCACCGGCAATCAGTGTGTAGTTCCCATCGGCTTCCTGGCGGCCAACCAGAGGTTCGATAATGCCATGAATGGTGATACTTTCGGCCAGTTCGACCAGCTTTCCGGTGTCCAGGATTTTTCGGGTTTGAAACGGATTTGGCTGAATGTGATCAACCGGCACCCGGACGATCAGGTCTCCGGCCTGACTGGCCGCTGAAATGTTTCCGACCAGTGACAGCATTTTGGGTGAAGCAGGGGCACGAAATTTCTTCGACATAGGGTTTCGGGGTTTTCGGGGTTTCGGGGTTTTTGAATCAACCACCTGCTCAGGCAGATGGTGCGTACAACTCGCTTTTCTCTGGATTGACTACTCGCTACTCGCTACGCACTACTTGCTGGTTTCATTTGCTTTATCCCTCAACTGAGCGGCAATTTGCGCAATCTGCTCGTTGACGGGGCAGGTTGGTTTAAAGAGTTTGAGCGGAACGCGGGCATTGGAGGCTTCGGTTACGGCGATGGTATCGTGGATGGCTGGCAGGACCGGGCAGCGCAAGGTCTGCTGGGCAAGCTGGTCGATTTGTTCTTTATAAAACACGTGGACTTTGCGATAGGGGTTAAAAATGGTCGGAATAATCCCGGCGATTTTTAATGGTGGTTTAAAGCGGCGGCGGCGCTGGTTGGCCTTGAAGATTTCATTTTGAACAATCGTGAGGCCCATAAATGCTTTTTGTTCGGTCTGAACAGGTATCAGGACATCATCCGCCGCCACCAGCACCTGGACCGCGATTTCATGCACGGACGGTGGGCAATCAACCAGGATCCAGTCATAGCGGTCGTGCAGCGTTTCAAGCGCGTCGAGGAGCAGCGTGGCGACGTGCTTATCCGCCAGCCGCTGCTCGCATTCAATCGCGGTGAAATTGGACATGCCGATGTCCATTTCAAATGTCCGTGCCAAAAAAGGAGTGAATGGGCGGTCTGGTTCGTAGGCCACCAGCGAATGCCAGAAAATTTCGGGCTCTGGGCGGGCAAACGGCTCCAGATCAAGAAAATCGCTCAGCGAGCCCTGGGCGTCTCCGTCAATGAGCAGCACTCGCTGGCCCTGATGCGACAATTCAAAGCCCAAATCACGAGTGAGCGTTGTTTTTCCGACTCCTCCGGCCTGATTAAAGATGGCAATTATTCGACTCATGAATTCTCAACCTGAAAGAAAGTTCAACCCGCCAACTTCGACTGGATAGCGGTCTGGCTGGCATTCGCGATAATAGCCGCTGAAAAACATCTCGGGAAAGGAAAAAGCAATTCGTGGGAGATTCCTTTTCCTTTTTGGCTTTTCCAAGTTACAGTTTTGGCCAGCCGCACCTTCACTTTCCCCTCAGTACACAGCCTTCATGAAAAAAATCATCCTGAGTATCTGCTTGATTCTTATCTGTATTTCGTCATGCCCGGTCTCCGCCTGGAATAATGCCGGACACATGACTGTGGCTTCGATTGCCTATGACCGGTTGACGCCAAAGGCTCGAAGCCGGGTTGATTCGATTTTAAAGCTGCATCCAGCCTATCCGGAATGGACGGCAGGGCGACGGGCAAAATCAGTATATGCTTTTCTTTGGGCTGCTCGCTGGCCAGATGATATCAAGCGCCCTGGGTCGGGATTCACCTATGATGCGCCGTCCGGAACATCTCCGATTCCCGCGTATCCGGATATGAATCAACACTTTAGCTGGCATTTTATCAATCAACCGCTCCCGGAACCGGGCGTTCCGGTTCCACCTGGGTTTCCGATTGAAAAAGATGGAAACATCATCAAGAAAATCAAAGAAATGACTGAATACCTGCGCACGGCGAGCCCAGATGACCCGAAACAGGCATATTATCTGGCCTGGTTGATGCATCTGGTCGGAGACATCCACCAACCCCTGCACACCGCCGCCCGCATCAGCCAAACCAACCCCAAAGGTGATAAAGGCGGAAATGAGTTTTTTATCGAACCGCTGAAGAATAGTGGGTTCAAACGCTATAAAGATGAACAGCCCAATTTGCATTCCTATTGGGATTCGATTGTTTCAAGGCAAGATACCGTTCCTCAAGTCCGTGCTTTGGGGCGTCGCCTGCCAAAAGCCAAATCTTCGCTCATCAAGCAGATTGACCCTGACATCTGGGCTCAGGAAGGCTTTCAGCTTGCCTCTGAGTTTGCTTATTCCATCGGGTCTGACGAAGTTCCTCAAGTTCACCCCATTACTCCCAGGTACCACACTCAAGCCCGGCAAATCGGTCGCAAACAGGTTGCCCTGGCGGGCTGCCGGTTGGCCGAGTTGTTGAATGAAATCTATTCTAAATGAAGAATGTGATGAGTGGTTAGAAATCACTAACCACTTTCTTCATTCTCAATTCTTCACTCTATCTTCAGAAGTACACTGACTTCAAAGCCTTTGGGTTTGAGGTTGCGGGCCGAGACCGAAGCTTGAAACGACTCCACACAGGATTTCACAATCGCCAACCCCAGGCCGGCACCGCCCGTTGAGCGGGCCCGATCACGTTCAACGCGGTAAAACGGGTCAAACAAACGGCTCACTTCGCCTTCGGGGACTCCAGGGCCGGAATCAATCACACTCAGGCGAACCTGACGCGCCCCTTCTGGTTGAGTGATAATTTTCACTGGACCGGCGTGGCCTGCGTACCGGATGGCATTGCGAACAATATTTGATACCGCCCGCGACAGCAGCGCCGGGTTGGCTTCAACCTGGAGTGCATCGGGGATTTCAACCAGCAGCGGAACACCTTTGCCAGATTCACGGTCGGTGATTTGTTTGACCAGTGGGAGGAGGCGGACTTTCTGGAGTTGAACAGCCTCGGGTTTGAGCCCGGCTTTGGAAAAGGTCAGCAGTTCGTTGACCAGTTTAGACATCTGGTTGACTTCTTCTTCAAGGTCTTCGACATAACTCCGATTTCTAGGATCAATGCGAGCATCCAAAATCCCCAACGCCAGTTGAATGCGACCAATCGGCGAGCACAATTCGTGGGCAATATCACCCATAAACCGTTTCTGACCAGTGACATACCCTGAAAGTCGGGTGGCCAGATGGTTAATGGCCTTGCTGAGTCGGCCAAGTTCATCGGTTCGACTTTCATCCACGCGGACTTCAAATTGACCGTCCGCGATTTGCTCGGTGGCGGTCGTCAGTTGAGAAATGGTTTGGGTGATGTGGCGCACCATCGGCAGCCAGAACAGAATTGAGAACCCGGTTGCCGCCAGCAGAATGTACACCCAGGGCAACGGGTCGAAAAATAGTCCGTTTCCGTTGGCTGAATTCGAGGCTGCCAGGAGGGTCGCCCGTACCGGTTCCGGTGACTTTTCATCCATCACCGGCACTCGAATCCCAACCCAATAGCGGGTTGGATTCGAGGTTTGAACTTTAAAAATTGGATGTCGGTGCGGCGGTCTGCCAGGGGGTGATGGCGGCGGTGCGGGTCGGTTTCGTCCGAGCAGATGAAAGTTAAGGTCATCTGGCAGGCTCACCGGAACGCCCGCAAGCTGAGAGCCAGTGTTTTCAAACAGGTAAAAATCAATTCCGTACGCCTGGGTATACCGCGCCAGGATGGCGTCACGGTGTTCGCGGCTGGTATTGGCCACTTCCACCCGGATGAGTTCCCCAATGGCTTCAAGTCGGGTTTCAAACCGGCCAAGCAACGGCGACGAGGGATGTAACTGAAACTGAAGGCTGAACATCATCGCCAGCGCCACCCCCAGGACCATCAGGTTGAGCAAAAGCCAGAGTTGAATTTTCATCAGGAGGGAAAATCGGGGGCGAACCATCTTCAATTCTCACTATTTCGAACCAGCATATATCCAGCCGTGCGAATGGTGCGGATGTATTTCGGATTTTTTGGGTCATCGCCCAGTTTGCGTCGGAGTGAGGAGATGTGAACATCAATGGAGCGATCAAACACGTCGTAGTTGCGGCCATTTATTTCATCGAGCAGGCGGTCCCGACTCAAAACCCGATCTGGCGACCGCGCCAGACACACGAGCAAATCAAATTCAAGTGGCGTCAAGGCCAGTGCCTGGCCGGCCAGCGTGGCTCGATGCGCAGCCAGGTTGATGGTCAACTCATTGACTGTCAGTTGTTCGTCGTCAGATTGATTTGGCGCCGGAGGGGGGTGAGAAATGACCGACCGACGGGTGACGGCACGCAACCGGGCCAGTAATTCACGAGTTGAAAAGGTTTTGGGCAGGTAGTCATCGGCGCCCATTTCAAGTCCGACAATCCGGTCAAATTCATCTCCAAGTGCCGTGAGCATCAGCACAGGTACATTTGACACCCGGCGCAGATTTTTGAGGACTTCAAAACCGTCCATTCCCGGCAGCATAACATCCAGAATGACCACCTGACAGTTTCCGGTGGCAGCCCGTTCAAGACCTTCGGGGCCGGTATGAGCGCTTTCGACATCAAAACCAAGCGGTTCGAGGTAGTCTTTAACCAGTCGGCAAAGTTTGAAGTCGTCATCAATCATCAGCACTCTGGTTTTTGGGAAAGTGTCAGGTGAGTTGGACATAGTGTTTGGGTTCAGGGTTTGAATGATGGGGGGTTGAGGTTTCGGAGGCCGAAAAAGGGCATCGGGCTAATGGCTAAGGGAAATACAATCCTATCAATAACTTAATCTCTTGTTATAGTTCTTCAGAAAAAGATTTCCGTTTGGGAGCGCGGGCGTCTTGCCAACAACCCGTTTGTTATCAATAGGTTTAGTGCGAGCGGGACGCCCGCGCTCCCAGGAAATATTTATCTGGAAAGCTATAATCCGAGCACCCCCATTGCAAAATGGGACAGCTCATAATTCGAAGACCCGAAACCCGGTTTTCAACTATAGCTGGTGAAAATTCGAAAATCAGCCACCTTTACAATCCCTTAACAAAATTACTCATCTCCCAAATATACCTTTAACAATCATTTGTTAGGGTTATGACTGAAAAACGATGCCTCTGGTGATTTCAGGTTAAGGATCAAAGAAGTTGACTCGTGAGACGTGCGCAATACCTGAAATCACCATTTCAGGCAATTTGCCGGAAGATCAGGTGTTGGCATCTGTCAGTTCAAATTCTCCACCGAAATACGAACCAGAGAAATATTTATCTGAGGCGATGGAAATACCGGGTTGTCCTGGTTTTTTGAACCCAGTCATCTTCAGTCTGCCGGGCTCATCACTCGGGTGGATATTTGGCGGCCAGCTTCAGAACCGTGTTTCGCCCTCGAAATGTCGCTTTGGTTTTTAACACCCGCTCGAAAACCACGTTTGAAAAGGTGGATTCACTTTGTTTGGTACGGCACAGCCAGTACACCTCACGGCCATTCACGTGAAACGTGTCAATTTCGGTCTGAAACCGCAGGACCGACTCGATGGCTTCTTGAGCGAGTGTCGCCGCCAGGAAGGCAATATTGAGTGCCTGAGCCGCCGCCAGTTCCTCTTCGGAAAAAGGGCGATATCGGGCAATGGCAGATACTTCCTGGTCAGTTCGCAGAAAGGTTGCGACTGCATAGCCCAGCGCCTGGTGAAGGTGGTCCTCGATTTGCCGCTCCATGGCGGCTGTATCAGTCGCACCGGTCTCGAAAATCACATTTCCGCTGGCGATAAAAGTTTCGACTTTTTCAAAATTGAGAGCCTCAAACAAAGTCCGAAGCTCAGCCATTTTGACATTGTGACCACCAACATTGATGGCTCGGAGAAATGCAATGTATCTTGGCATAAAGGGTGATGTCGAAAGTGGAGGTTGGAGGGGATCAGCGTCAGGATAAGGAAACAGTATCCGATTTGGACAATGGGACAAGGAATAAATCGTTTTTCTTGAATAATTTCCGTGAGTTTAAGTTTTCCAATCCGAAATTGGAACACTCTTGAGCCTGGTCGTAGCCACGTTGAAACAACTGGTATCGAAATCCTGATTGAGAATTCTCGGGATAAGAAGCTCAATCCATTCGATGGCAATGGGAATGGCTGCCTGGACCGGGGGGCTTAATTCCAGGGCAGGGGCTTCAGGCGTTCGAGGTGTTTCCACATCACATCCGATGAGCAAAATTCGATTCAAGCGGGCACCCATTGACTGGGCAAAGGCCAGGATCCGCATTGGGTTCAGGCTGTATGATTCGATCATCATGGGTTGATCAGTTGAGGCGCTGATATCGGCGGGGTCCGGCTCAATGAGATAAACGGTGCCGGGTTGACCTGCTTGCCTGAGGGGGCTCACCAGAATCACCGC
Source organism: Acidobacteriota bacterium (assembly GCA_016208495.1). NCBI lineage: Bacteria > Pseudomonadati > Acidobacteriota > Acidobacteriota bacterium. The sequence goes on from JACQXX010000151.1 coordinate 17,029, forward strand.
TTCATACTCGTCCAGGAGTGCAAACGCAAGATCCAGCCCGTGGATGCCGTAATCACACACCAGCACTTCTTCTGGTAAGGGACGATTTACCAAAGTGTGTGCGACTTCAACGCCAAAGGCATCATCGCCAAAAAAGATGTTTCCGATACAGGCAATGAGGATTCGCTTTTGTTCCATTGGTTCCTGTGCTCCTTAAACCAATTGATTCAATGAAAATTGGAACCCATCGGGAAAACAATCAATTGCGTACGCTTTGAATGAATTGTGGTTAGAAAATCAGTATTGTCAACATGTTGAGGGCAGGTCATACTTTCAAGCCTAAAATTTTTAGTCATTTTCTCGACACTCCCGCCATATCGGTGTGGGGCGGGGGCTGATTGGTTGATTTCGTCACGGTCAGAACCCAGGGTGTGGCACGGTTTTGTCCTTAACCGGCTGGAACACCGGACTATTCTTACCCTGAAAGATTATTGGAAAGATGGCCTGCTGGTCGAGCGAGTACCGCCAATGGTGACGCTGATTCCTTTCACATCGGAATGAGCAATTTTCTGAACTGAAACCGGTATGATTCGCACGCCCCTTGACGAGATAACCGAATCAGATCAACAGCACCTGTATCGCACCGATCAGTCTGATAACAAAAAGAAATACCTGCTATTCCAACTCAATACCCCCACTTTTGCTTTTGAAAAGTTGTCATGGAAACTTTTTTCAGGATTTAACCCTGTTGTTTTCATCTGATCTTCATTCAAGAGGCTTTGACCAGTTCAATCGGAAGAAAATACATCGGTTCATCACAATAGGTGCGAAGTTTGGTGGTCACGGCCAGCGATGCCCAGTCAAACTCGGGAAAAGCTCGGAAGCGCCCCGTTTCGGTTTCTAAAATCAAAGAAGCCTGGGCAAAACCTTGCTCAATCTTTTCAATTTGCCAGAGTGAAACCCGTATGGTGGCATCCCGGTCAAAAACAGCGGTCAGAATGAACAGCCCCACGGTGCATTCAAACCAGGCATGGTGCTTCTCAAACTCACCCCGGCGAGTCACTGAAATTGGAAATAATGCTTCTCCATCAGCCCGGCACACAACCTGGGCAAATCCAGGTTGGCTTAACGGTCCCCCAAACTCTGAAATAATTGGAGTTCCATCCCGGTATACAATCGGAAATTTCCGCATAAGATCGCTACAGACAGAGTCAAACATGGGGGCACCACTCGCTTTTGGGAATCAGGAAGGATGAATTAAGGGACCCAGAAGAAAATAAAATCCCACTGAAATCGGGTTCAGGGTTCGGGGTTCAGGGTTTCGGCGATGAGTTGACTGATCCCACTCAAGATGAAGACTGGGGAACTGGCGGGTACCACTCAACGTGGAGTATCTGGCCTCCCTAAGAATAATGAACCAGGCTGATTGAACTGCCCCTCTCATATGAGTAAGAGGTTAAACTATTGATAGAATTGTAGTTTCCTTAGTCCGACACCTTCAACCCAAAATGGTATTATTTCAGGTCACACCTGGCCGACCCAGGCTGAGTCGGCGACTTCATGCCATCGGGCGCGAATTTGTTCGATTGCTTCGGGTGAAAGCGGTCCAGCGGCGACCAGCGCCGCATTTTCCCGCCACCGGTTTGGATTGGTCGTTCCAACAATGGCGGTATGCACACCCGGCTGGCTCAATGTAAACCGGAGCGCAATGGACACTGAGGTATTCATATCCTGGTTGAGAAAGTCGTAGGCAAGCACCTGAATGCGGTCCCAGTACGTGTGATGATATGAATTTTCCGGTTTGGTTGGCCGTCGCCACACGGCATTGGCAATTGGGCGTTTTGCAATCACACCCAGTTGGCGGTGTGCGGCCAGCGGCAGGGTCAATTCAATCGCTTCCTGGTCCGCAATGTTGACTGAGGTTTGCAGGGCATCAAAATGACCGCTTTCAATTGCATACCGGGCCGCCACCCCATCACCGCTATACCCGATATAGCGGGCATATCCTTTCTGACGAGCTTCGGTGAGGGCTTCGATGACCTCACCCTTGCGGAGTTCGGCTTCAGAGCAGGAATGAAGCTGGATCAAATCCAGATAATCGGTGCGCAAGGCGTTCAAGCTGCGTTCGATATGACTCAAAATACCAGTCTTGCTCCAATCGGCTTTGGTAAAACCGTCGGTCGCACCACATTTGGAGAAAAGGTAAAAATCATTTCGTCGGCCAGCCACGGCCTGACCAATCAATTCTTCGCTCACCAGATAGGCTGAAGCCGTGTCAATGACATTTAAACCGGCATCCAGCGCTTTATTTAACAGTTCTGAGACTGATTCCACCGGTGCACCTTCAAACCCAATTTCAGCGCCGCCAAATCCCAGGACACTGACCTGCATATCAGTTTTTCCAAACTGTCGTTTCTCCACAGATGCCTCCAGAAAATATGAAGTTATGGAATTCAGATCACAAAGTGAGTTATGTGTGAACTGAAGGAAGGAAGCTTTGAGGATACTGATGAGAGGGTCCTGTGCCAATCCGGAATTCCTGATTATAAAAAATTATCAGACTCGAAAAAGTTCAGTATTGATTCCCAGTTTTAGTCTGTCAACCCTAAACTTTGTATTTTCACTATTTCACTTTCCCTGGTACTTCGCTTTTTCGAAAGCCAGACAAAACGAAAGGGGCAACCCCGCTGCTTGTCCAGCGTGTTGCCCCGGTTGTGAGTTTTCGTTATAACGATGGCGCGCTCGGGCTAAAACCGCACGCCTGAGTCGCGCGTGCCTGAACATACAAGGAACACAGCGGGAAGTGTCACCGCTGCGCCGATTGGGTTTTTAACAATGTAGACCCAACAGGCATTCGGTTCGAAAAGCCGACAACATTTCGTCAAGTCTTGTGAAGGTTGAACAACCGCGGTTGGCTGCTCAAGTTCCGCTTGGAACAGGAACTCTTGTACCAGGGAAAACTTGATTTGGCAAGCTAATTTTTCGAGGTTTTTCCGAAATATTTGACCCGCCTGTAACCGCATCATTTAGTTGTGGTTTTCTCGGTTTTGGCTTTCAGATTTTTGCTGCCTTTGTGGTATTCAAACTGGGTCATAATGCCGCCCGGACGTGGCTCTTCGCGCCATTCCCAGCCTCGGGAAATTCCCCAGCGCTGGAGCCACGAAATGCCTGTTACCCCCGTGTAGGTATCTGGCGTTTGGAATGCCGGATCGGCAGTCGCTTCATCCATGGGTACAAATCGGTAGCCGCGCATCCGAATCATTTCCACCAGTTGCGGGAAACAATCCACGTTCAACCGGCTGGGCGTCAGGAGCAGGACTTGCGGAATTTCACGGCCAAACAATTCCCGCGAATATTTTTCATAAAAGGTAATCATTTCCCGCATATAGGGCAGATACGCTTCGCGGATTTTGACCTGAACGTCTTCATCGCCTTTGGTCGCGGCTTCGTCATAGGTTTTGGCAAAAAACCAGTCATCGTTGTCAATCGTGAACGGCATAACCGAATACCCACGGTCTTTGAGGAATTGCTCCATGTGCTGCTTGGCCGCCAGGTCTTTTCCAGTGTTGAGAAATGGATAGCTGAAGAGCCGCAGTTGCTGGTTGCGTTCGGCCAGCAAAGGCTTGACGATGGCTTCGTTTTTCTCGATATCCGCTGTGTAGTCATCAAACGACGCGCCGTGATACCACATATGCGAATAAGTGCCGATGCCAAGCTCCAGCCCGGCATCGCGCCACATTTTCAGTTCACCAAGCCGGGCGTTCCCACCATTTTCAAGCTGACGCCCCTGGACAAATCCAACCGCCGGAATTTTCGCGGTGTTCAAACTGGTCACCAGTTGGCGGGTTAATTCCGTGGTGCTTGCCCCTGGCGGTAAGCCATTTTGTTTCATTGGCAACGCAACAAATCCAACCGCCATTTTCCGGTTCGCCCGGTTGATTTGATCCGTGGTCTGAAGCGATTGTGATGTGGCGCGAACGGCAAAGAACCCAAACATCAAACAAAACACCAGGCATATACTGGCCAGCAAAGCCGAAGTGGCTGGTCGCCGTGGTGACGGATGAACCATCAATCGTTGAATACGGTGCATGAAAGAGCCTCCTGTGACAGCCATCGCTGCCGTGGGTTGGGGGTGTGTGGTTCGTAATGCTTCCAGCGCCACCAGGGCCTGGGCATATTCAAGTGCGTTCTGGGTCAGTTCAACGGCGGTATCGTCACAACAATGCTCGCGTTCCTGACGGATGTCGCGGGAAAACCACCACACCGCGGGATGGTAGAAAAGCAGGGCTTCGGCCAGAGATTGGACCCAATTCACCAGATAGTCATGGCGGCGAATATGCGCCAGTTCGTGCAGCAAAATTGCTTCAAGCTGCTGGGACGAAAGTCCGGTAATGGCACTAGCCGGGATTAAAATGACTGGTTTAACCGAACCAAACGTGATGGGGGATTCAACCAGCGTTGAAACCAGCGTCTGAATCTTTCGGTTCAGGTTCAGCCGCTGCTGGAGTTTGGAAAGGGTGGGTTCAAATACAGGCGGAAGCGGAGATACCCCAACCCGGCGCAATCGTTGAATCAAATACAACCCGCGCCCAAGGCGACTCAATTGCACTCCGACTCCGAGCACCCAAAAAAGTGCCAGCCAGGGCGTAAGCTGGGCGCCAAGTCGCTGGAGCAAGGTTGGGTTTGGATCAGTAATGGTTGTCGTTTCAGCAATTGTGGCCAGCGCCGCCGGAGCGGGCAGTTTTTGGGAAGCAAAATCCAACTCGTCACCCGCAAACAGTTCGGCTTGAATCGGAATCTTCCCACCCGAGGTTGTGCCGTTGAACCAGCCTGGAAACTGGTACCCAAACGTCGCCACCGGCAATACCAGCATCAACAACAATGCCGAACCAGCCAGTGCGTATTTGATCTGGGCTGACGCCCGCCGGACGATATATTTGGCCAGGGCATACCCGGCGGCAATCACCACTCCCTGCCAAATCGAATGAAGCAAGGTCCACCCGAGCGCCAAAACCAGCGGGTGCGTGCTGAATTCATTCAAACCGATCATGATGGCTTTCCTTTCTGGTTGGCCTCGACGTCATCAAGCAGTTTCCTGATTTCAGCCAGCTCTTTGGCTGAAGCGGATTTGGTTGACAACGCGTGGAGTACCAGTTGCCTGGCTGAACCGTCAAATAACCGTTCCATGAGATCGGAAACGATTTTTCGCTGGGTTGATTCGCGCTCAATGGCTGCTCGATAAACGTGCGCCCGTTGTTGCTCGTCACGCTGAACTAACCTCTTTTCAGTCATAATCTGGAGCGTTTTCAAAACTGTGGTATACATCGTTGGTTTGGTTTGGTTTAATGCTTCGTGGACTTCGCGGACAGTGCTCGGTCCGCGCTCCCATAAAATTTTCAGCAGTTGTAGTTCCGCATCGGTTGGACGTAGGTCTTTGAATTCAGTCATATTTGGGTTGAGGGTTCAGGATTCAGGGTTTATCGTTTTTCCTGCTTCAGCTTTTCTTCAGCGATCCAGGCCCATTTCTCTGAGACGAATTTGGGAAGTGTGGGTTCTTCACGATATTTCCCGCCTCTGGTGATGGCCCAGCGTTGCAGCCACGAAATACCGTTAGCGCCGATGTAGGTATCAGGCAATTGATAGGCTTTGTCCTGTAGCGCTTCCTCCAGGGAAATGAATTTATATCCACGTCGTTTCATCATTTCGACCACTTTGCCGAAATGGTCGGCATTGAGCAAATTGGCGTGCAGGAGCAAAATCTGGCGCACTTCATACCCGACAACCTCACGGGACAGTTTCTCGTGAAACTCGAAAACCCGTTCCAGATAGGGCACATACGCTTCTGCCACTCGTCGCATTGTTTCGGTATCGCCGCGTTTCTGGGCATCGGCATAGACACCCGCAAACAGCCAGTCGGAATTGTCAATCGTGACGGGAGCAACGGTATAGCCACGTTCCGCCAGAAATTTCTCAAAGGCGGTCTTCGTTGCTGTATCCAGCCCGGTGCTCAAAAAAGGATGGCGGAAGTAGCGCAATGTCATGCCTTTTTCAGCCAGTAGCTTCCTGGTAACCGGTTCGCCCTTGAGAACATTTTCCTCGAATTCAGCCAGTGGTTTCTTGAAAAAGTAGGGATGTGAATAGGTATGATTTCCAAGTTCGAACCCGGCATCCGTCCAGAGTTTCAGAACTCGGGTGCGAGCGGCTTTTTCGTTCTCGACTTCCAGCTTGCCTTCATTGACAAACCCAACCACCGGGATTTCATGGTCGGTGAATGTTTTGAGAAGACGACGAGTAAGTGTTTCAAGTGGCTGAACTTCAAGTTTTTCCGGTGATGGCAGGTCGTCAAACGTCACTGCAACAAATCGCTGTTTTTTCTCAACCGGCTTCCCTGGTCCGGCGGCCAGCGTGGGCAGAATAAAGGAGATGGCAAAACAAAGGAAAAGAATTGGTTTGAGTTTCATGGTTTCGTTTTTGATGTGTTTTGAATTGCGGGTTGGGAGCTGAGCAAGCTACCTGTTATTTCGTACGAAGCATATAGTACGAAAATCATCGTAGATGTCAATTCCTTTTTTTCCAGGTTTCGGGTTTCTGAATTTAAGTACCTTACCGAAAATTCCAAGACATTTTGAACCACGAAACACACGAAATACACGAAAAGAATCAAACACTTACCAAATTCAATATCTCAGGAAGCTTATGACAAAGTACTTATGTCCTTTTCGTCCCTTTCGTCTCTTTCGTCCTTTTTGTCTTTTTTGCCCTGAACCCTGAACCCCAAACCCCGAACCCCGTATTTCATTGATCTTTTTTCCGATTTCGACGTTTCCGAATCCGACTCTGCTCCAGCTTCATTCCAAGGCAGAGCCTCACTCTTCACAAAATCCAATTCAGTTCATCAGTTTCAAAGAAAGGAGCAGCTCTGGTGCTCGGTGCGTCACAGGCCGAGTTCATTGCTTGTGTTTATAAATGAACAGATTTTTTCTGGCACTTGTGCTGATTTTGATCGCTGCCGCCACGACGTGGGGGCAAACCAATCCGCCCCTTCTCATGCGCTCTCCGACGGTGAGCCGCACCCAGGTTGTCTTTGTTTTTGCCGGTGATTTGTGGACCGTTTCCCGGGATGGCGGGGAAGCCACCCGACTGACCACCGGGGTCGGAACGGAAACCACGCCGTTGTTTTCACCCGATGGCCAGTGGGTCGCTTTTACCGGCGAATATGACGGAAATATTGATGTCTTTGTCGTTTCCGCCAAAGGTGGTGTTCCCAAACGCATTACCTATCATCCAGCCAATGATATTCTGGCCGGATGGACACCAGATGGAAAAAATTTACTGGTTTCCTCAGACCGCAACACCATCAATGGACGCACCAACCAGTTGTATACCATTCCGGTTGATGGGGTGACGCCGACGCTGATTCCACTGCCGATGGCGTTTGAAGGCTCTTTTTCGGCGGATGGGTCGCAACTGGCCTATGTCCCAGTTCCACGGGCCTTCCGGGCCTGGAAACGCTATCGGGGCGGACTGGCGGCCTATATCTGGATCGCCAACCTGGCGGATTCAAGCGTGGTCAAAATCCCGCGTGAAAAATCAAATGATTTCAACCCGATGTGGATCGGCGACAAAATCTACTTTCTGTCTGACCGCACCGGCCCGGTGACCTTGTTTAGCTATGACCTCAAGACTAAGAAAGTCACTCAGGAAATCCAAAACTCGGGGCTGGATTTCAAAGCTGCTTCCGCTGGCCCGGATGTCATTGTGTATGAACAATTTGGATTGCTGAATTACTTTGACCTTCAAACGGGCAAAACCCGCCCGATGAATGTGACGATTGCCGGGGATTTTCTGGCTGTTCGTCCAAAATTTGAAAAGGTCACCGGCAACGTTCTGAACTTTGCCATTTCCCCAACCGGCGCCCGGGTCGTGGTCGAAGCGCGCGGGGAAATCCTGACCGTCCCGGCTGAAAAAGGCGATATCCGCAATGTGACCAATACCACGAGTGTAGCCGAACGTGACCCCTCGTGGTCGTCCGATGGAAAATGGATTGCCTATTTTTCAGATGAATCCGGCGAATATGCCCTCCACCTGCGCCCCCAGACCGGATTGGGCGAAGTCAAAAAAATCGCGCTTGGTACCCCGCCGTCGTTTTTCTACACCCCGATTTGGTCGCCCGACAGCAAGAAAATCGCCTTTTGCGACAAACGGCTCAACTTCTGGTATGTCGAAGTCGAAAAAGGCACGCCGGTCAAAATTGACAATTTCGAGCGAGGGCTGGTGACCAACTACAAATGGTCACCTGACAGCCAGTGGCTGACCTATGCCAAGCCGTTGAAATCAGCCTACAACGCGGTGTTTGTGTATTCACTGGCTGACGGCAAACTCACCCAGATCACCGACGGCATGAGCAATGCTGCCTCGCCGGCGTTTGACCGAAACGGGAAGTATCTCTACTTCACCGCCAGTACCAACAGCGGCCCGCAGATGTTTGGGTTTGATATGTCAAGCTATCCGCATCAGCCGACCAGCAGTGTGTATGTGTGTGTTCTGAAAAAAGATGAGGCTTCGCCGCTCGCACCGGAAAGTGATGAGGAAAAACCAGAAGGTGCGGCCAAAGACAGCGATAAAAAGCCAGGTGAGGCAGACAAGGCAAATGGCAAGCCTGACGAGAAAAAAGAACCGCCCAAGGTCACGATTGACTTCGACAAAATCAACCAGCGCATTTTAGCCTTGCCGATTCCGGCCCGAAACTTCATTGACCTGTTTACTGGCAAAGACAATTTGATGTACCTGGCCGAAATCTCGGCGGATGCCCAGTCGCCAGGTGTCACCTTGCACAAGTTTGATATGCAGAAACGCAAACTCGACAAGGTGCTGGACGGAGTCACTGGCTGGACGCTATCTGCCAATGGCGAAAAATTGCTCTATAGTCAGGGCCCGGCCTGGTTTATCGCCGCGATTGATCAGCCGATCAAACCCGGTGAGGGCAAGCTCAAAACCGAAGACATGACCGTGTATGTTGACCCACGCGCCGAATGGAATCAGATGTATCGGGAAACGTGGCGCATTGAACGCGATTTCTTCTATGACCCCAACTTCCACGGGCTTGATCTCAAAGCGACCGAGAAAAAGTACCAGCCCTATGTCAATGGCCTCGTCCACCGGGCTGATTTGAACTATCTGTTCCAGGAAATGCTTGGTGAATTGACTGTCGGGCATTTGTATGTCGGCGGCGGTGACACACCGGATCCCAAACGCGTTCCAGGCGGGCTGCTTGGAGCTGACTACACCGTCGAAAATAGCCGTTATCGGTTTGCACGGGTGTTTGACGGCGAAAACTGGAATCCACAATTGAAGGCACCATTGACCCAGCCCGGCGTCAACGTCGTGGCTGGCGAATACTTGCTGGCAGTCAACGGTCGTGAGTTAACGGCCAAAGACAATGTCTATGGCTTCTTTGAAAGCACCGCTGGCAAACAGGTGGTGATTAAAGTTGGTCCGAATCCGGATGGCACCGGTTCACGCGAAGTGACAGTCGTTCCGGTTGGCAGCGAAGACGGACTGCGCAATCTGGCCTGGGTCGAAGGTAACCGACGCAAAGTTGATCAACTCAGCGGTGGGAAGCTGGCTTATGTGTTTTTGCCAGATACCGCCCAGGGTGGATATACCTACTTTAACCGGTACTTCTTTTCACAGCTTGAAAAGGATGGCGCGGTAATTGACGACCGGTACAATCGGGGTGGACATGCGGCAGACTACATTGTGGACTACCTGCGCAAACCGCTCATGAGCCTGTGGACAACCCGCGACGGCAAGGATTTCCGCCAGCCGTTTGGCACGATGGAAGGCCCGAAAGTCATGCTGACCAATGAGTATTCCGGTTCGGGCGGCGATTATCTGCCCTGGATGTTCCACCGCCTCAAAATCGGACCGCTGATGGGCAAACGGACCTGGGGTGGGCTGGTTGGCATCGGCGGCTATCCGGTCCTGATGGATGGCGGTTCGGTTACGGCACCGCACTTTGCTTTCTACACGCCGGAAGGCCAGTGGGAAGTCGAAAATCACGGTGTCGCCCCAGATGTTGAAGTTGAACTCGATCCAAAACTCTGGCGCGAAGGCCGTGACCTGCAGCTTGAAAAAGCGGTTGAATGGCTGCTGGCCGAGTTGAAAAAGAACCCACCGAAGGAGTACCGCCACCCGGTGTACCCAAACTATCATAAGAAATAGGGTTCCGGGTTGTGGAAGGGATGAGGGGTGAGGGACCTGAGCGCCAGGATAAGGGAACAACGTGCGATCTGGACAAGGGGACACGAAGACAAGGAGACACGGAGACACATTTAATAGTCTCATTCCTCCACTCCCAACCGGAGTCCGTTCAAGCCGACACACTCC
>JACQXX010000152.1 GCA_016208495.1 Acidobacteriota bacterium
GCGATGAGAGCTTTGGCTGGAAAGATTTCCGCATGTTCCCACTCCTCCACATAGGGATTGATTTCTTTTTCGATAAAACGCCGGAGTGACTCCCGAAACATCTGATGCTCTTCGGTAAATTTCATGGACAGCTAACTCCTTATTGAAATGAAAAATTGCGGCAGCCCTCTGAATGTGGAGAAACTCATTTTAAGATTTTGACTGAGAACTTCCTGTCAATAATGGCAAAGGGTTGGAGGTGAAAGAAGTAGAACCTACCCAATTCGCAGTATAAGAAGTAAAGGGAATCTGGGTATGTCAATTGCGCAAATAATAGCAGAGGGATTCCTGAAAACGGTAGCAGCATCGCTTTGGAATTACCCGAAAGCAACGGGCTGAACAAACAAAACCCATCAGCGAAAATTGATTTTCAATTTTTTATTGTCCATTTGAAAACCATTGCCGGAAACCACTCCGTAACCGCGCTCATTCCAGAGAATAATTCACACTGATAATCTTTGTATCCTGACCTCTAAACCAGTCTAAATATCCGGAAATCTGACCCCAGACGTATCGCACGATTCAGTCTCTAACAATCACATACCAACCATAAATCAGCCTCTGACCTGTTACCCTTGCACCCGAGGGATGACCGGGTTCAAACTTGACGCACGACGGGGGTTGAAATGGAAAGCAGGATCCAGTGCATATTAGGAAATGTGGTTGACGAAAGAAAGGGAGATCAGAATTTTCCCGACCCCAGGGGTGAAGGGAAAACTCATTTTGGAGAAACTCGGAGAAAATAAATGACTTCATGCGAACTTTCAGTTTTTCAATTTGGAATCAAACATATCTTCACCCATGTTAATAGAACTTACAGTTTATTGATTTGTCCGATTATTGTAATCGGCATATTTTTAACCAACACACCTGCAGCAGTTGCCCAACTGCCAAAGCTAATTCCACATACAGTTCTTTTTGGCAATCCTGAAAAAACCAGCCCGCTCGTTTCCCCAGATGGCAAAAAACTGGCCTACCTGGCGCCCAATGAAAAAGGGGTGAACAATCTCTGGGTGCGAACCCTCGGACAACCTGATGACCACACCGTGACCGATCTCAGCCGCTCACCAAGTTATGGGCGTTTTCTCTGGCAACCAGATAGCGAGCATTTGATTTATTTTGCCGATCAAAACGGTAATGAGGTAACCCATCTCTTTCAAGTTCACTTGCAAACCAAAGTTATCCGTGACCTGACACCGTTTCCAGGTGTCGTCGCCGAACTCATTGCAACCAGCGTGGATTTCCCCGATCAAATCCTGGTTGCTATGAATCTTCGTGATCCCGCCGTCCATGACGCCTATCGAATCAATCTCAAAACCGGCGCAGTCACCCTGGATACCCAAAACCCAGGTGATATTGACGGGTTGTATGGATGGAAAGTTGATCAAAGGTTCCGGATTCGTGCGGCAATAGCACTACTCCCGGATGGTGGAACCGAAATTCGGGTGCGCAATCATCCAAAAGCACCCTGGCGCACGCTTCAAAAATGGGCTGCGGAGGACACCAACCTTTTCGTCACCGGAGTTGTTGGGTTTACACCTGACAACCAGGCGGTGTGGGTTACTTCAAGCGTTGGGGTCAATGCGGCTCGATTACTGAAAGTTGACTTGATGACCGGGAAATCAACTGTGGTCGTCGAAGACAATCAATTTGACGTGCCGTTGTTTGGAAATAGAGGCGACAGCATTTTGCTTCATCCACGCAAACATACGCTTGAAGCCGTTTTGATTTTGCGGGAACGAGCGGATTGGAAAGTGCTTGATCCATCTTTGAAAGTTGATTTCGAAACCCTCAAAACCGTCCGGGACGGTGATTTTGAGATTGTCAATCGCGATTTGAACAACCGAATCTGGGTCGTTTCTTATGATTTGAGTGATGGACCAACGACTTATTACACTTATGACCGGGTTGCCAAACAAGCACAATTATTATTTACAGATCGCCCAGCATTAGAGCAATACCAGCTTGCCAAAATGCAGCCCATTTCTTTCCAGGCACGCGATGGAATGAAAATTTATGGGTATCTCACACTTCCCACTGGGGTTCCATCAAAAAACCTGCCAATGATGGTGTTTGTCCACGGTGGCCCCTGGATTCGCGACTCCTGGGGTTTTGACCCCACAGTCCAATGGATGGCCAATCGCGGGTATGCGGTTTTGCAAGTCAACTATCGAGGTTCTTCCGGGTATGGCAAAGCCTATCTCAACACCGGCAACCGCGAATGGGGTGCCAAAATGAATACTGACCTGATTGATGGGAAAAACTGGGTGGTTAGTCAAGGGATGGCTAATCCCAAAAAGGTTGGGATTTATGGATATAGCTATGGCGGGTATGCTGTTCTGGCGGCGCTGGCTTTTACACCCGATGAATTTGCCTGTGGGATTGATCAATATGGAATTTCCGAACTTATTGAAATGATCAAATTTGATCCAGCCTACACTCAGTCCTTCCGACCTTTCTATGATCAACGAATGGGAAATATCGACACTGAACCTGAGTTTCTGAAATCCCGGTCACCACTCTATAAAGCCGACCAGATCAAGGTGCCCTTGCTGATTGCGCAAGGTACCAACGATGTCCGGGTAACCCAATTGCAAAGCGATTTGATTGCTGAGGCAATGCGGAAGAATGGGAAACCTGTTGAGTATCTACTCTTTGCGGGTGAAGGCCACGGGGGTTGGCGGCCCGAATCACGACTAAAATTCATTGCCGCTGCAGAACAATTTTTGGCGAAGTATCTTGGTGGAAGAACTCAACCCAAACCCACTGAGAACTCTCACTCAGGTGCTGCTTTTTATGAACGAATTGCTGCCAAACTATCAGCCAATCCAGAACTTGAAAAGCAGCTAGGAAAACCCGCCCCCGAAATGGATCAATTGAAATGGCTCATTGGAACCTGGGAGATCACAACCCGCGTTTTCGCCACCCAAACCACTTCCGAACGCACCGAACAAGGTCAGGGGACCGTCACGCCGTTCATGGATGGTACCTGGCTGTCCCTGGCGGATTCCTATGGCCCAAACGGTCCCGATGACCAGGGATTTATGTCCTACGATCCATTCACCAAAAAATGGATCAGCCTGGCTATCGACAAGTCAGGTATCGTCATGGTGACAATGGCTGATGGCTGGAAAGACAACCGGTTGATTTTTTGTGCGCCACCCGTTGAGATTCTGGGTGTTTCAGTTCAACTCCGCCAAATCCTGGAAAAACGGAGCGAAACAGAATACCGAATCTTGAACGAAGAACAACTACCCAACGGGGAATGGGTTCCGGTTGATGAGTACATTTATCGAAAAAAATAAACTTGGGGACTGGCGATTGGCAATCAACTTTTCAATTTCTCTTCCTCAAGCAGTGAACAAACCCGCTGATATTCATCCAGCAGCAGTTCCAGACTCCGAGGTGTCCGATCAAGCTGGCCTTCACGGGCGTTGCGCTCAATTTCACCGGCAATGACCGAGAGGCGTTTGGCGCCAACAATACCACAACTCCCTTTGAGACGATGCGCGGCTCGTTCGGCATCATCGTGATTTTGGTTGGCGATGGAATCACGCAACGTCTGAATTTGGGGAGTAGCATTGATTTGAAAAGTTTCAATTACTTCATCGAGGAAGTTTTCACCTTCATCACTGAGTTCCCGCAGATCAGCCAGTACCTTGTAGTCGAGTGATGGTTGGTCACCGTCAATCAACTGGACTTTGATGGTCGGTGGCGCCGCCGGCATCGCTTTCCTGATCCGCTCCCGCCAGCTTTGGACCACGGCTTCAAGTGATTCAAACCGAACAGGTTTTGCCACATAATCATCCATCCCGGCGGCCAGACACTGTTCCCGATCACCCTGCATGGCATTGGCCGTCATGGCGATGATTGGAATTGGATCCGGAAACGTTGATTCCGACAGTTCCCACTTTCGAATTTCACTGGTGGCTTCAAATCCATCCATCTCGGGCATCTGGCAATCCATAAACACCAAATCATACGGCAGGAGTTTGAGCGCATTGACGGCTTCCAGTCCGTTGGCCACCACGTCAGCCCGACAGCCGAGTTTTTCCAGCATTTTGACCGCGACCCGCTGGTTGACAGCGCTGTCTTCGGCAACCAGCACCCGCAACCGTTGTTCAGACAGGACCGGAGTTGTTGTGTAGTCACGAACAGAAGTCGCTTTTAAATAAGTTTGCCCCGAGTCCGCTAATTCAAACTTGCTATATCCGCCACTTGATTCAGTTTGCACGCTAAACTGGGCTGTAAAGAAAAAGGTGCTCCCTTTCCCCAGCTCACTCTTGAGCCCAATTGAACCCTCCATCATTTCAACCAGTTGTTTGGAAATCGCCAGACCCAGCCCGGTGCCACCGAATTTTCGAAAGGTGGATGATTCGGCCTGAGTAAAGACCTGGAACAAATTGGCCTGCACTTCAGGGGAAATTCCAATTCCAGTATCCATCACCTCAAATCGAAGCCGTGTTGTCAGCTTTGACGGTGCAGTTGGCAGAGGGTCTTCAACCTTTGAGACCACCACCTTCACGCTTCCAGATGAAGTGAACTTGATTGCATTGCCGATCAAGTTGATGAGAATCTGACGCAGCCGGCCAGGATCACCACGCAGGGCAGTTGGAACATCAGATTCAATCAGATATGAGCATTCCAGCCCTTTGGCATAAGCATTTTCGGCAACTAAATCCAACACATCCTCAATCGCGGTCTCCAGATCAAAATCTATGATTTCAAGGGAGAGTTTTCCAGATTCGATTTTTGAAAAATCGAGAATGTCGTTGATGATGGTCAGCAAGGCTTCGCCCGATTTGCGAATGGTTTCGGTATATTCCCGTTGCTCCGGGTTCAGTTCGGTGTCGAGCAGCAAACCAGTCATTCCAATAACACCATTCATCGGCGTGCGAATTTCGTGGCTCATACTGGCCAGAAAACTTGATTTGGCCCTGGTGGCGGCAAACGCCTCCTCTCTGGCTTCAATCAATTCGTCAATCCGGTCAAAAACCAGAATCACGCCGCCAACTTCACCCTCCGCGCGATACCAGGGATCGAGCGCCCATCGCAAATAGCTTTTTTTCCCATGATGATCAACAAACAAATATTCGGGATCAGACAGTGATTCTCCAGCTAGTGCTCGCTGATGAAATGTTTTCCACTCTTCGGGCATTGAGGGAAACACGTCATACACACATTTTCCCATCAGCGTGGTTTCATCAAACCTGGTTTCAATGACCCATTTTCGACTAAAAGCCAGAAACCGCATGTTGGTGTCAAACATGGCAATTGCCACCGGGGCATTGACGATCAAGGCTTGAAACTGTCCCTGCTCGCGTTTGAGGGTTTCAACTGCCTGCTGTCGTCCAGTGATATCGCTGCCAACCCCCAGATAGCCGGTGATGTTGCCGGCTTGATCACGAAGCGCAGTAGCCGACAACAAAGCAGGAAAGCGACTGCCATCTTTGCGGATATAAGTCCATTCGTTTTCATCCGGAATTCCCTGTTTTGCTTTTTCGACTAATACCCCAAACCCAGGTTGGACCTGACGGCCTAACTCCGCGGATAACTGCCTGGCCCGCTGCTCGATTTCGTCTGGATCATGAATCAGGACCGGCGTCATCTTGCCGACAACCTCGTCAGCCGAATATTGCAACATCTTTTCAGCCGCCGAGTTAAAGGTTTGGATGACTCCCTGGGTATCGGTTGAAATGATGGAGTAATTGGCACTATCCAGAATAGCTTTTTGCAGCGAAGACAGTTTTTGGAGTTCGCTGGTCATTGACTCAGCCAACTCAATTGCCTGTTGTCGGGACGTGGCCAGCAACCAAAAAATAATGAATAAGAGCAGGCTAATCCCAACCCCGCCAAAGATAAAAACCCCCTGATACACTTTCTCAGTGGCGCTTGGAACCGTGGCGGCTGGCCAAACCCGAACCAACCAGCGTCTTCCGGCAATCAACATCACATTTTGGATAACCTCTTTGGAACGATGGCTTTCGGTGAGTCCTGGGCCAGAAAGCGTGCTAAAGAGTAACGATTCCGAACCGCCTTCATTTTCCTCATAAATCGCAAACTCAACCGGGTTTTGAACCCCAGGAACGATACTCTGGCCGAACTCCTTCATATTCAAGGGAGCACACACCCAGCCCACCAATGCCCGGCGACGATCTTCTACCGTGACCAGAAGCGACTGACGGCGATAAACCGGCAAGAGCAGAAAAATTTTCCTTTCGGCGGTTGGTGATTGATGGATTTCCACCTGAGGGGAAATGGTAAACTGCCCGGTATCGCGAGCCTGTTCGACAGCACTTCGGCAGGTTGGATGACTCGCCAGATCAAATCCAATCAGTGAAAAATTGGTGCTGATCGGCTCCAGATAGGTCAACACATAATGCGGATCCTGGGAAGTTGGTGGCGTAACTTTGAAAAATGGAGCGCCCTCAGCTTTTGTCTGTTCAGTAAACGAGACAAGTTCACGATCTGGAACCATCTGGATCCAGCCCAGTCCGCTAATCCCCGAAAATCGTTCCAGCAACTCCAGTTCGTCAGTGTAATTCTTCCATTCCAAACGGGTTACCGACGTGCTTGAACCCACAAACGCTGAGGCCCCATTCAGCAAATGTTCATGGACCAGTAACTGGTTGTTCAACAGTCTCTGGGTCCATCCAGCATCTCGGGAAAATTGCGCCAGCCGGGCACTTTTAGACGTTTGCGAAATTGTCAGCCAACCAAATGAGATCAACAAGCACACCAGGATCAAAGCACCCCAGCCAGGTAAACCTGGTGCGGAAAACAGACGCGTTGAAGTTTGGTTGAGCGGGGAAGATCGGCGAAACCTCACGAAAACGGACCTCTCAGGAAACTCGTCAGGCTATACAAACCATTGGAAATCATTGATTGAACAAGGGAAAAGCCAAAAAGAGCAACATTTTAACTCCACTCAAGAACCTAGCCATGCCAATGAGCGAAAACAACCGGCAACGGGGAACCGGCGGCAAATGAAACCTGAATGGTGTTAAATAGACTGATCTGAAAGGGATAAAGAATAAAGCAGGGTGCAACTACATTTTACACGCTGGATTCTTACCCTGAAACCTTCTTCTGCAAATTTTGAAGGATCATTGAAAAAGGCACAAATATCACCATCAGGTCATCCTCGGCAGGAAGCTGGCTGGCATTGGTTTTTGAATTTATCTTCAGGCGTATCTTATTTACCTGACTCAGTTTAAGGGTCTCTGGATACCAAAAATCCATGTGGTGAATGAGGTTGGGAGTATTTGCTGACTACTGATGATTGACCATAAGCTGGTATTGAATTCAATTTTATTTTTTATACTCATCCTTAACCAACTACAACCACTTATGTCAGGAACAATTCCTTTGTGGTGGATGAAAAAAGACTTGCCATCTAATACCAGGTAATTTAAGCTGCCTTCATGATTCGAGTTGAAAAACATCACATCAAACCTGATTCCCCATTCTTTGCCGAAGCGGATGATCTCTGTTTTCGGTCAAAGAACCTCTACAACCTGGCGCTGTACGAACAGCGACAACGGTTTTTTGAGGTGGGGACAGTGTTTTCATATGAACAACTCGATGTCCGATTGAAAGCCAGCGATGCGTACCGGGGATTGCCGGCCAAGGTCAGTCAACAAGTTTTGAAACAGGTGTGTCAGGACTGGACCAGTTATTTTGCCGCCGCCGCTGAATATGCCCGCGATCCTGACAAATTTCTGGCTGAACCACAGATCCCGAAGTACAAACCCAAAGCGACAGACCGAAGTGTGGTGATCTACACCATTCAGGCTGTCAGCCGCAAAGTCTTGAAACGGGGTGTGATCCACCCATCCCAAACTAACCTATCCTTTCCAACCCGGATTCCCCGAACCCACATTCAGCAAGTGCGACTGGTGCCGAAACTCAATTCGTATGTGCTGGAAGTGGTCTATGAACTGCCGGATGTGAATCTGGCCACGATAGCTTCAAACTGCCCGGAAGTGAAACCGGTGCTGGTTAACGGTCGCCCGGTCAAGGGTCTCAATGCACGCTACCATCAACACAAAGCCCGACTCCAATCCCAACTGCCCACAGATCAATCAACCTCAAACCAAATCAAAATCCTGACCGCCAAACGCAATCGCCAAATAGAGAATGCCCTGCACCAGAGTTCGCGAATGATCGTCAATCTGTGCCTCACCTATCGGATTGACACGGTGGTGATCGGCAAAAACGACCTCTGGAAACAAAACGTCACCCTTGGAAGTGTGGTCAATCAACAGTTTACGGCGATTCCACACGCCCGACTGATCGAGATGCTCACGTACAAATGCCGGTCGGTCGGGATCAAAGTCGTGACGATTGAGGAAAGTTACACGTCGAAATGTTCTTTCCTGGATGGCGAAGCGGTTGAACAACAAGTCAAGTACGCTGGAAAACGAATTCATCGCGGGTTGTTTCGGACCGGTCGGGGGTTGCTCCTCAACGCCGATGTCAATGCCGCACTCAACCTCATTAAAAAAGCAGTCCCGGATGCCTTCGGACCAGAACCGGAAGCACAAGGCCACGGGATGGCGGATTGGGTAGTCAATCCGGTACGGGTCACCCCGTTTGGAAGAGCCGGTTCAAGCACTTCGAGACGGGAAGCCACGTGCGAACACCAACTGTATAGTTCGGTCAGTCAGGCACGACCTTCAGTCCCGATTCTTGGTCTCGGGACGAAGGTCTGTCAGATTTGATTATATTTTTGGTAACTATAGCGGCGGCAGGTCGGTTCAATCTGAATCTGACACCGCAACAGAGTTGAATGAATTGCAATGACTTTCTTCAAATGAATGTGAACGTAGCTTCTCGACAGTTCCTGCCGCAAATACTCGATCTGCAAGCTCCAAAGTTAAGTTGACCTGACAACGGCATTCCCACTAAGGTGTGCCATCCTTTTGGACAATTTTCCCCAAAAATTTTAATGTTCATTCCCTTCAACAGGAGTTTTTCACATGATTCGGAAAGGTTCAGCTCGCTGGTCAGGTACGGTTAAAGAAGGGGGCGGCACGGTCTCCACCCCAAGCGGAACACTCAACGATACCCCATATTCATTCACCAGCCGGTTTGAAGATGGATCCGGCACCAACCCCGAAGAATTGCTCGCCGCTGCCCACGCCGGGTGCTTCACCATGGCCTTTTCCCTGATGTTGACCATGAAAGGGTTTACACCCGGAACGCTGTCAACCAATGCCACGCTGACGATGGAACGACAGGAAGGCGGGTTTACCATCACCAAAGTTCATTTGGATTTAGTCGGTTCCGTCCCTGGAATTGACGATGAAACCTATCAAGAGCTTGCCGCCCAGGCGAAGGCCAACTGCCCGGTTTCAAAGCTGTTTAACGCGGAAATTACGCTTGCGGCCAAACTGGAAAACTAACCCCGACCTGACACATTCATTTCTGATCCACCAAAACAGGGTGCGGCAGAGGCCGTACCCTGTTTGTCTTCTTCTCTTTTTCAAACATCGGAACTACACTGCCTGACCGTAGGCAACCGGGAATAGTTCACCGGGGGCTGGAATTTTGATCAATCCACTTCCTCCATCACTTCCCCCCCTACTCCACACTCTCATTTCCAGTTCAGGATCTCTTATGGCCGTGGCACTCGACATCATTGGCAAAGTATTGGACAAAAAGTATCTCATTCAAAAGATTTTGGGACAGGGAGGCATGGGCGCTGTGTTTCAGGCCACTCATATCGGGACACGCCGACCCGTCGCACTCAAAATCATCATGCCCAGGTTTATGAATGAGGTTGAATTCATCGAACGATTCAAACGCGAAGCTCGCGCCTCCGGGCAGTTGATCCATCCACACGTGGTCAATGTGACCGATTTTGGCTTTGCGGCGATTGGCGAGGAACAGGTGGCCTATCTGGTCATGGAATACCTCAACGGACAGACCCTGGCCGAATTAATGGCCGATCATCCAAAGCTTCCGGTCAAAACCACGGTTGAAATCGTGGAGCAGGTATGTTTGGCCATTCAAGTTGCCCATCAACAAGGGATTGTCCATCGCGATTTAAAACCTGAAAATATCTTTCTTCAGGATAATGGTCGAGGTGGCTTTCTGGTCAAGGTGCTTGATTTTGGGATTGCCAAGCTCAATGAACGAGAATCGGCGAGTTCATCCGAACCTGATCCGCATACGCTGGAAACCATTTCCCTGGCAGATAAAGCCCTGGCCAGGGAAATGATTGAAAAAATGAGCCAACAAACGGAAGTGCTGGTTGGCCAGGTTGAAACGGCGACCCCGTACTTGATGGAAATGACCCAGTATCGAGGCAGTTTGGCACCAAATGAAACCCTGATGCGTGGAGCGGACAATCCGCTTCAAAGCGAAGTACAGCAGACCGGGCAATTTGCTTCTCCAGAGACCTCGGCGCCCGCCGAACCGACTTTGGTGCGGGTTTCGGGTCAGAATAAAGGCCCGGCCCTCCCCGGAACCGGGCAAATCCGCAACCAGGCAGGTCCGGGGCTATCCCAGGCGCCTTCAGCTTCCGGAAATACGGTTGATCTTTCCAGCAAAATCTTTACTCCTCACCAGTCGGTGACTGAACAAACACTCAACCTCTCAACGGAAGCGCCCATTCAAGAGCCGACCACCCTCAAATTTCCCGAATCTGATGCCATCGAAATCGGCTCAGTTGATACACCTTCCCGGCATGTTGGTTCAACGCCCTTGCCGGCGGTGCCACAATCAGTTGTGATTCAAAAAGAAACCGAACTTGTTACTTTTGCTGGGACCGTACTGGGGACGCCGATGTATATGTCACCGGAACAATGTCGAGGAATCGCCATTGATCATCGCTCTGACCTCTATAGCCTCGGTGTCATTGTGTATCGAATGCTCACCGGCGAACCTCCATTTACCGGGAATTTTTCCTATTTAATGAAGCAACATATTGACGATGAGCCACCACATCCCTGTGAAAAAAATCCGGAGTTGAGTGCGGCTGTGGCTGATGTGGTTCTCTCAACGCTGCAAAAGAACCCGGCCCAACGTCCCCCGAGTGCCGAAGCCTTCGCCACGGCGTTGCGGGCAAATGCCGAGGGAGAGGACCCGATTTTTGAACAGGCAGGCTCGGTGTATCGCACCCACTTTTTTTCATTTGTCTCAATTTCGTTGATGGTTCACGCGCCGTATGCCGTGTTGAATGCCATTTTGTTTTTTGCCTGGCTGGTGGTGAGCCAGACGGTTTTTCCCAGGCCGCTGGAAAGACTTCAATTTTTCTATTCCTGGTCGTGGATCATCACCGCAGCACTGGTCTTTTTTGCCGGAGTGGTCAATCTTGCGGTATTTCAACCAGCCGTCAATTCGTTACAATGTATTCCAGACTATCGGGTTTCAATCGCACAGACCGTGAGTAATTTCTTTACTCTGTTGCCAAAGCTGGTATTGACCTCCTTTGTGTGTGCCGGAACGATTGTCAAAGGACTCTTGATTGGAATTCAATGCGGCATCCGGATGATCACCTGCACCGCCCTGTTTGCCCCGATTGTCAGTTCCGAAGGGCTCTCAGTTGGCGCCGCACTTGATCGCTCCACCGTGCTGGTCAATCGGTTCCGACCCGCGATGGTCGCCATTCAGGTGCGGTACCTGGTGTTAGGCATTTTTGCCATACTGCTGGCACCCATTTCTTTTGCCATGCTGGGAATTCTCATTTCATTAGTCGGCGATGTCTCGATTGAGATTGTTGTCGCACGCGGTGCCTGGCTGGCGTCATCCGTGGTGGTGCCAGTGGTCTTTGCCTTCTGTCCGTGGGTGGTGATTAGCCTGATTGAGCCATTTTTGGCTACCGCCGCCGCCATTTTATACACCAAACTCCGCCAAATCGGGGCTGAACCAATTGAAACCCTGATGGATACTGAAGAAGCGGCGCTAGCTGAAACCCAACGGATTTCTACCTTTCGGAAGCCAGTGTTTTTAGCCACCTTGGGTCTGGTTGTTTTGATATTTTCCTGGATGGTGGTTCGTGATCGGCTCATCATTTACGCGGCTGGGAGTGATATGGGCATTTTGGTCGAAGCCCTGATGGTGGTTGGTGCCAATCCGAATGCCCGGGTCAAACCCCAGGTCAACCATGAGTATGAAACGACCCCATTGCTTGAAGCCATTGATAAAAATGATAAACCGACAGTTACTTTGCTGCTTGATGCGGGTGTGGAAGTCAATTTAGGCAACAAATACGGTTGGACGCCGCTGATGCAGGTTGTCCAGGATGAAAATGATGAACTGGTCCAGGAATTCCTCAACCGCGGGGCCAATGTCAATGCCCAACATAATTTTGGAGGGACGGCCCTGATGGAGGCGGCGAATCGCTCCAATATTGATCTGGTGGAATTACTGCTCAAGTATAAAGCCAACCCCAACCTGGCCAACACCGATGGGCGAACGGCCTTAATGATCAGCATTGACCGGGGAAACCTGTATGTTGCCCGGTTGCTCATGGATTCAGGGGCCCGGCTCGACATTGTGGATAATGATGGCTGGACCCCCTTCTTGCTTTCAATTGATCGTGGAGACCCCCTGATGGCCCGGCTGTTTATTGACCATGGTGTGGATGTCAACCAGAAAGATCCCGATGGACGAACCGCCCTCCACATTGCGGCTTCACGAGGATATGCCGGAGTGGTCAGGGAATTGATTGCGGCTGGGGCCAATCCAGAGATTCAATTTGACGGTAAAACCGCCTTGCACCTGGCTCAAGAGCGCAACCGCAAAGCCGTGGTTCAAATACTGACTGAAAAAAGAAAATAGAATGCGGAATGAAAAAAGTGGTTAGTGGTTAGTGGTTAGTGGTTAGAAATCAATACTTTCGAAGAAGCACCAGGCACTAAGGGACTGTAAAAAATCAGCTTCCCGTTTTCTTTTGGGAATCAGGCATTTGGATTGAGCATCCCGGAGGGCTGCCGTTCGGATAGCCGGTGGTTGCTCGGCTACAGGGAGCTACCACCGGGAACAGGTTGGTTCTCTCCAGTGCTCCCCCGCTTCGCCCGCGCCCCTGCGGGGGCGCGGGCGAAGCGGGGGAGCAACAAGGGGTGGCCTTTGGATCCGGTGGTAGGCCCAAAGCGGCCAACCGACCGGCTAGCCGAACGGCAACGCTTCGCGGTGCAAGACCAAAACCTGGATGTGGCAGAACGCGCCCCAGGA
>JACQXX010000153.1 GCA_016208495.1 Acidobacteriota bacterium
TCAAATTCCTCCGGCAGTAAGCTTGTCCAATCCAATACCTTGATTGGGTTCTTCTTGATTTCGCTGTATCTTAAGTTTCCCATCTTTGAGCCTCCTTTTTAAAGAAGGATCAGTATATCATAAATCGTAATAACCTTTAATAATATCCGCCATCAGTATAGGCGGTCTTGCCCTGGCCAAAATAAGCTGTGAGTCCAGGTATCAGACGAGAAAGCCCACGAATCAGGACTTCCGGGTATTCGTTTGGGAAAACGGGTGGGAAGGTTGCTTCCTGGGTATGAGTGTCATACGTCCAGATGATTAAAAGCTCGTGGTGTGGGCTTTTTCCACGTGGTCTCACATGAACACCTGCCGGGAAGCGTTCCAGCAAATGTGTTTCGCCGCGTGCACAAATCTCATCACGTTCGGCATCAGTCCAGGGCAACGTCACCGGGTCATTCCAGATAAGAAGTGGGGCATCGTCCGGAAGCACGCCAAGCGGGTCTTTCAGTGCAATTTTCCCGTGCAACTCACACACAACGGGAAGTTCCAGGCCGGCAAACGCGGCTACCCGATTCAACAACGGACCTGCGGCAATCACCACCCGATCAGTGGCAACCGTATCTTTTCCATCCACTTCGACGCCTTGAACGCGGTTTTCCGACGTGAGAATCCGACTGACCTTCCCCTGTCTGAATCGCCCACCGTGCGCCGCAATCTGTTCAAGCATCCACTGGCCCAGCCGCGCTGGAATCATCCAGCCAGCCCGTCGAACGTGGAGCATGGCCTGTGCCTCGCTGGTGATATAGGGAAAAAGATGCTGGATGGCATCAGGACTTGTCAGAAAATCCGCTCCGGTTGGAAGGTGTTCAAACCCTTCGGCTGGAGACGGAACATAGGTGGAAAGGTCGGAATGGTCGCGCACCGGACCCGCGCCGAGTGCGGAAATGACATCAGCCGTCTCACGCAAGGTTTGGGCTTGCTCAGGGTCTCCGGTCAGGAAGACATATCCACGGCGGTTGAGTTCAAACACGTTGTCGCTGAGGTGGGCGAGTTCTTCGAGCAAGTCAATGCTGCGATTGATGAACTGCACCATCTGGTGGCCGGGGCCGGGCCACCAGTTCCGATACGCACCCGTGCCTTTATCGCTTGTGAGTGTCAGTGGAGGGCGCTCATCCAGGAGGAGGACATCGCGAATGCCGTGGTTTACGACCAGATGGTAGGCAGCGGCAACTCCGGCCATACCGGCACCACACACGACCACTGAACTGCGTGTTTGTGTCATGAGAAAAGCTCACCTGGAGAATTTGGAATGGCTAAGGAAACCCCAAGTGTAGCGCACTTTCTTTTTTCTGCCGAGTTTTCTGTCAGTTATAGCCTTTCAGAAAAAGATTCCCCCTCGGAGCGCCGTCATCTGATTGAAAATCAAACTGCTTTGTGCCGGCAGGATGCCGGCGCTCCCAGGAAATATTTATCTGAAAATTCGAATATCTGAAATAATTGTATTTCCTTGAACCCTGAACCCTGAACCCCGAACCCTGAACCCTGAATGGCGTTACTCATTTCGAAGGGCAATCAGCGGGTCGATTTTGACGGCTCTGCGGGCTGGCCAGTAGGCGGCAAAGAGTCCCAATCCGATGAGAAAGACCACGACCATTCCAAGTGTGACTGGATCTGTTGGGCTGAGTTGAAACAACAGCGACATCACCAATCGAGCACAAACACTGGCGACAGCCAGACCAATCACAACACCAGCCACCAGCAGTTTGGATGATTCGTGAAAAATTAAGCGGAAAATATCGCGGCTGTGAGCGCCAAGGGCAATGCGGACACCAATTTCACGGGTTCGGGAACTAACCAGAAACGTCAGCATGGCATACAACCCCGTGGCGGCCATAACCAGTGCCAGCACCGCCAGAAGCGACATTAACACCATCGCAAATCGGTCTGGCGTACTCCATTTCGCCAGCAATTGATCCATTACCACGATGCTATGAACCGGTTGGGTCGGGTCAACCTGAAGCGCCTGTTGACGGGCGGCCTGGATCAATTGAATCGGATCATTTGAAGTCCGAATCACCACGTTCATCGCCAGGTACGGGTTTTGAGCATGAGGAATGAAAATTTCGGGCTGTGGGGTGCTTTTCAACCCGTAATACCGGGCATCTCCAACCACACCAACGATTTCGTACGGATATTTCCCGCCCAGGTAATCAACCACCAGTCGTTTTCCCACCGCATTTCCATCGGGCCATTCCCGGCGGACCAGGGCTTCATTCACAATTAACACCCTGGGTGTCTCCGGGCGATCATCAGCCGTGAAGGCACGTCCGGAACGAAATGGAATTCCCACCGTGTCAAAATAGTTTGGCGTCACCATGCGGATGCTGGTTTCACGAGGGACTCCAACTGGTTCCGGCTCTCCTTCACGCCAGACCGGGCGATCAAAATCAATCCCAACTCCGCTCATTGGCAAAACCGTGGTTGCCGCAACTGAAGTGACACCCGGAAGGCTCCGCAATCGTTCATAGAGGTTCTGATAGTAGACCAACCCTTGCCGACCGTCTTTGTAGCTGCCGCCGTCAAGAAATACCCGCAACACCAGCAAATTCGCAGAGTGAAATCCTGGATCCACCGAAAGCACATTGAGAAAGCTGCGGATAAACAGTCCGGCGCCAAACAGCAGTACCATTGCCAGTGCCACTTCAATCACCACCAGGGCTTTGCGCATTCGGTTTGGAAACACACCACCCGTGGAATTGACATGGTTGCTTTCCTGCAGGGTTTTGGCGATTCCCTGACGACTTCCGTGCAGGGCAGGGGCAATTCCAAACAGAATGCCAGTGAGGATTGAAATGACAAAAGTAAAGAGCAACACCTGAGGATCAATTGCTACTTCAGCCAATCGTGGAATATCAGCCGGTGCCAGTTTGACCAGGGTTTCGATGCCAAGGAACGTCACGCCAATCCCAAGGCCACCAGCCAGAAGCGATAACATCAGGCTTTCGGTTAAAACCATCTGTAGCAATTGCTGTCGCGAAGCGCCAAGTGCCTGGCGAATCGCGATTTCCCGCTGCCGGGTCAATGATCTGGCCAGAAACAGCCCGGCCACATTGGCACAGGCAATACACAAGACAAACCCGACCGCACCAAATAAAGCCAGGAGCGGCAGGCGTGAGGTATTTACCAGTTCATCCTGAAGCCGTACCAGCGAAACGCGCCATCCGGCATTGGTTTTTGAGAACTGCTGGTCAAGGCCGACTGCCACTGAATTGAGATTGGATTGAGCCTGTTCGAGGGTGATGCCGGGTTTGAGTCGAGCCACTACTTTTAAAAAGTGGTAATCGCGGGGCGGTCCATTCGGGAAACGTGTTCCGGTATAGGAACTGTTGACATTCCAGGGGACCCAGGCATCAGCTTCAGCTTCAGGGAGGGTAAGCCCCGACGGCATGACCGCCATAACTCGCCAGAATTTGCCGTCAATTGAAATTTCTTTCCCGATGATATGTGGATCCCCAGCCAGGCGACCCTGCCATAACTTACGACTGATGACGACGAGTCGGTCCCCGTTTTGCAACTGATCAGCCGCGTTAAAACTGGTGCCGATGGTGTCAGCCGGTGTAAACGGGCGACCAAGCAGAGGTTCCATTCCCAGGACTCGAAAGAAATCGGTCGAAGCCTGAGCCACTTTGATTTGCTCGGGTTCAAATTCTCCGCGAAGCGTTCGTGATGATTCATACCAGGTTGCCATCCCTTCAAACGCCGAAGCCTGAGCCTGCCAGTCCAGAAAATTTCCGGGTGACGGTCCGACGTGGTCGAGCCCCTGGGCCTGGTGGGTATCCCAGACCATAACCAGTGACGCTGGCTGGCGGTAGGGAAGTGGACGCAGCAAAACCGCGTTGACCACGCTAAACAGTGCGGTATTGGCGGCAATTCCAACGGCCAGGGTAAGCACGATCAAGCTTGAAAATCCTGGTTGTTTTCGAAGCAGACGAAGACTGGACCGAAGATCAATTGATAGCATGGGAGATTCCTTTGAGACGAAATGACCAGCCAACCCATGTGTGCAATTGCCGTTCCAGGTTGTATATAAATAAATCTTTAAAAATGAATGATTTGAGGGAGTGAGGGAGTGCGATGGTGCCCAAAGTCGGGAGGGGAGTGTTCGGTTTTGAACAGGTGGGGTGGAGCTTTCGAAGAAGGATGGCTTCCGGGTTCCTGGTTTCGAAAACCCGGAACCCGGAACCCGGAACCCGGAACCCGGAACCCGGAACCCGGAACCCGGAACCCGGAACCCGGAACCCGGAACCCGGAACCCGGAACCCGGAACCCGGAATCGGAAAGACTAGGCTGGAAAATACTTGCCAATGATCGCGGCCAGTCGTTCGCGGGTTTCTTTGGTGATTTTTTCAGGGTTGGTCATTACCGCGTGTTTGAGTGCCGAGTTATATGGCGACACCAGATCACTTTGGGCCAGCCGTTCGACCGCACCCCGAATAATCCGCTGGGCGTTGGTAACGTTTTTATTCAGGTATTCGATGACCATTTCCACCGTGACGTCGGAATGTCCCTGATGCCAGCAATCATAATCGGTCACCATGGCGAGCGTGGAATAGCTCATTTCGGCTTCACGGGCCAGTTTGGCTTCCTGGAGGTTGGTCATCCCAATGATATCCATCCCCCACATTCGGTAAACATTTGACTCAGCACGGGTTGAGAAAGCCGGACCTTCCATGCACAGATAGGTGCCGCCACGATGAATCGTCACATCACCCAGGCTGCGGCCAGCTTCTTCAACAATGTCAGACAGATATTTGCAGACCGGGTCGGCAAAGGTGATATGCCCAACGATTCCATTTCCAAAGAACGTTGACTCCTGAACACGGGCTCGTGTTCGGTCAAAAAACTGATCGGGAATTACCATGTGGAGGGGTTCGAGTTCTTCCTTGAGTGAGCCAACGGCTGAAACTGACAGGATGAATTCGACGCCCAGGGTTTTGAGGGCATAGATATTGGCCCGAAATGGGAGTTCAGTTGGTAAAAGATAGTGGCCACGTCCGTGGCGTGCTAAAAAGACCACGGGAACACCATTGAGTGTGCCGCTGATAAAAGCATCTGACGGGTTGCCAAAGGGCGTTTCAACGCGGATTTCACGGATATTTTCAAGCCCTTCCATCTGGTACAGGCCACTGCCGCCGATGATGCCGATTTTGATTGGTTGCTGTGTGAGATCTGACATGCGTTCTATGTATAACTCCTTGATTGATATTGAGTGAAGTCGTGAAGTAGCGAAATGGTGAGTAGTCACAGGATTTTGGGAGTGACCGAAACCAATTTGAGAATCAACGTTAATTGGTTTTACTGCTTCACGACTTCACGACTTCACTATTTCGCTGCACTTAGGGACTGTAAAAAATCAACTTCCCGTTTTCAGTTGGGAGCGCGGGCGTCCCGCCCGCCATAAGTCGGAAGATGCGGGCAAGATGCCCGCGCTCCC
Organism: Acidobacteriota bacterium; assembly: GCA_016208495.1. Classification (NCBI taxonomy): domain Bacteria; kingdom Pseudomonadati; phylum Acidobacteriota; species Acidobacteriota bacterium. The sequence goes on from JACQXX010000153.1 coordinate 5,477, forward strand.
AGGAACTTATTTTTTAACGATCCCTTACTTTTTAAAGGCAAAAGCCAGGACTGACACGACCAGAATGATGAAGCCGATGATGCCCATCACAAAAGCACCTTGAGCCGGTCCAGCATTCGATTTCTGGTTGTTCCCTTCATAAATCCGGATTGCTTTTTGTGCCTGGAACAAACCCACCACTGACGCCCCGATTCCCAGCCAAAAATAGGGAATAGCCAGACTGAGCATCAGTAAAACCAGCCCGGTAATTGACGTCGCCAGCGCAATCTGGGTGCATTTTTTGGCAATCAACACATTGGCGCCACCCAGGTCATAGTCATAGTCTTCCCCCTCTGGCTGGTTGGGGTATGCCTGCATCTGGGACTGGTTATACATCACGTTTGGCGGCGGGGCCAGTGGTCCTGAAAATCCTGGTTGAGGAATGCCACCCGGTGGTGCGCTGGACATTCCGGATGCCATTGGTCCCCCTGGGAAAGCTGGCGGAAACCCACTTTGCGCAAATGGCGGATCCGGTGGTGGCGGTGGCGGCGGTGGTGCCATCCAGGGATCTTCTTTATCTCTCAAGGTTTCGGCTTCGTGTCCAGCCATGATTTGAGGATTGGTTTCAGGTGTGTTTCCAATCTCAGTCTGTTCAAATAGCCGTGAGACATATTTTTCAACTTCACGCTCATTATTGACGGTTTTCAGACGCTCAACATCACGCAGAAACCGATAGGTGGCCAGATCCACTCCCGAATTTGGACACCGCTGGAGCAAGATTCTTACAAAATAAGTAATCCGTTCACGCTGGTCTTCAGCCGGTGGAACCTGAAAGGAATCAAAGTTGATAAAGGAACAGTCAAGTCGAACCGGGCGATTGGCCGCCGGAGCGAAAATATCCACATAGCGTTTGCATTGATTTGAGTCATATCCCGACTGAAAAACCGCAATCAGGTGAATGTCTTCATAGTTCAGACTGCTGACCATCGGGTGAGCCAGGGTAAATCCATAACTGGTTGCTGTCACCCGACCGGTTGTCATCGGTGTCATGCCCCGACCGGCCTCATTCAAAGGTGGGTTCCAAACTCGAAGTTTTGCCCACCAGTCAGCCGTATCAGTGATGGCTGAAACTGGCGGAGTTTCTTTGGGTTTTTCGAGCGTTATAGCAGGTGGTGGTGGGGCAGATGGTTGATTGGACGGGATCTGAACTGTTCCGGAAGATAGTGGCGAGGCGAATGGAACTGATGGAGACCAGCCTGCCTGAGGCGGATCCGAAATTTGGGTTGAGCCACTCATGACAGCCGCAATATCACTATCAAGCCCGCCCATGGTTAAAGCCGTTGGGGGTGGCGGTGGCGGCGGAACTGGTGCCGATGCGGGTTGTGGTGAATTTGGTGCCGTCGGAGCATCCGACATGCTAAACGTCAATTCAAGCGACGCCACAACCCCAATTGATTCAAGGGCTTGCTGATATGCCTCGGCCTGGTCCTGGGTAAGCCCTTGTTTGACAACCAGCGGTGCTTGCTGCAGCATCGCGGCTGCAACCTCAGGTGACACTTTGAAATGGGTGATCAACCGGTCGTGAACCAGCGCCTGGGCCTGGGGTGACCCATCCCCCGCGCGTTCGAAGATGACTTTATAATGCATTACAGTGAGTGGTTGGCCTTGAAGAGTTCGGATCTTTGGGACAGAGACAGCCTCAAGTGTAAGCTACTTTTCCAAAACTGCAACCTTATACCAGGTGGGGTTTGGGGCTTGGGGCTTGGGGCTTGGGGAAAGACAATTTTTTCAATGACTTAGATTTATGCTTATATGTGGGGGGGGAGGGGGAACTGGTGTGAGCGGTAATTCCCGCAAAAGGTGCTCAACCTGTTTTTCCCACCCCACGCCAGCCGCACCGCAAATTCTGACCTGACTGGCTTCGCTTGACCGTTTCCGGTAACTCATCTAGGCTGTGCTCTTGTGAACCTCTCGGCCATAAATAGCTGAGCTTCTGGGTGGGATCATCCATTTTACAATGATTGATCTTGAGCAGTTCGCGCTTCTTCCTGACTGCTACCAGTCAGGATTGCGGGCCGCGCCGGTCGGCTGTCCTTCCAGCGTCTGACACTCCCTCGACGCACACTCTCCCGCGTCCCGGCGGGTGTTGGTTCCCAGGTCACCCTGGGAACGAAGGCAGTGTAAAATCCAGCTAGAGGAAAGGCAAGAACATAATTCGGGACTCGCTTGACGCGGCCCTGAAAAACCGAGAATGCGCTCGTTGTTTTGTTCAAAAATCCTGGCGATTTCCGCCGTAATTTCTGTAAGGAGTCATTTTAGATTTGTTATGAGAGCGAACCAGATTCGTCGTGGCACAATTATTATTTTCAACGGAGAACCACATCGCGTTGTGGAATTCCGTCACCATACCCCCGGCAACCTGCGCGCCATGGTGCAAACCAAGCTCAAAAGCGTCAAAACCGGATCCGCATTTGATCATCGGTTCAGCGCAACCGAAGATGTGGAACGGGCAACGCTGGAGCAGCACGATATGAACTATCTCTACAGCGACGGCACAACTCATCATTTCATGAACAATGAAACCTATGAGCAAATTGGCCTGGACGAAGAAATGCTGGGTGATGCGGTCTACTACATGACCCCTGACCTCACCATTCAGGTTGAATTCTTTGACGGGAGCCCGATTGGCATCTCATTGCCGCCGTCAGTTGAATTGCGAGTGGCCGAGACCGATCCAGAATTGAAAGGCGCAACGGTCAGCGGTTCATCCAAACCCGCGAAGATGGAAACTGGGTTGACGGTCAACGTTCCAGGGTTCATCAAGGAAGGCGAGTTGATCCGGGTGGACACCACGGAAGGCACCTACATCGAACGTGTCAAATAAGACCAGTTTGGTGTCAGGGAGTCGGATGGAAATATCATACCACCAGGGTTCAGGGTTCAGGGTTCAGGGTTGTTGAGTATCATTAAATCGTATACAGGAAAGTATCATAAATTGTATACACCGTTATATATCAAGGAAATGACCCGGATAAAAGATTAACCAGAAAAATCGTGCGGAGTTGATCCCAGGCAAAAGGGAGACACAATTGGAA